>NZ_JBIASC010000004.1:383835-562895 GCF_042890485.1 Streptomyces sp. NPDC002181
GGAAGCCGCTCCGGTCGCCGCCGCTCCGGCCGTGCCGGTCGTCGAGGAGCCCGCCGCTCCGGCGCCGCGTGCCCGCCGCCGTGCCACCCGCGCCGTCACGGCCCCCGAGGCGCCCGCCGCCGAGGTCGCCGAGTCCGCTGCCGAGGTGCCCGCGCCGAAGGCCACCGTCACCGTCGCCGACGCCGTGGACTCCCCGAAGCGCGGCGGCCGCCGCCGTGCCACCCGCTCCACCGCGTCCGCC
Source organism: Streptomyces sp. NPDC002181 (assembly GCF_042890485.1). Taxonomy (NCBI): domain Bacteria; kingdom Bacillati; phylum Actinomycetota; class Actinomycetes; order Kitasatosporales; family Streptomycetaceae; genus Streptomyces; species Streptomyces sp. NPDC002181. The sequence goes on from NZ_JBIASC010000004.1 coordinate 384,077, forward strand.
GCTCCGGCCGCCGCACCCGTGCAGCCCGCCGCGGAGGAGCCCGCCGCTCCGGCGCGGGGCCGCCGCGCCGTGCGTCCGGCCGTCGCCGTGTTCCAGGCGCCGGTCTTCGCCGAGCCGATGTTCCAGACCCCGGAGACCGCCGCCATGGCCGCCGCGGCCGCCGCCGCGGCCGTCGAGGCCGAGGAGGTCGAGGAAGAGGAAGAGCTCGAAGCCGAGGCCGAGGTCGTCCAGGCGCCCGCCGCCCAGCCGGCCGGCCGCCGCCGTCGCCGCGGCCGCGGTGCGGCCGAGGCCGCACCGGCCGAGTCGGGGCCGGTCTCGCTGGCCGACGTGGAGCGCGTCGAGGACGAGGCCGAGGCCGCCGAGCTCGACGAGGAGAACGCCGAGTTCGAAGAGGGCGACGAGAGCGGCGAGCGCCCGTCCCGCCGCCGCCGTCGCGGTGGCCGTCGCCGCCGCCGCGGTGAGGCCGCCGACCTCGACGAGTCCGCCGAGGAGGAGGCCGAGGCCGCCGACCAGGAGGCGGACGAGGAAGAGGGCTCCGCCGACGAGGACGACGAGGAGAACGGGGCCCTCGGCTCCAGCTCCAGCCGTCGCCGCCGTCGCCGTCGCCGCCGCAGCGGTGACACCGGTACGGACGCCGAAGCGGGCGAGGAGGACGGCGTACGGACCGTCGTCAAGGTCCGCGAGCCGCGCCCGGCCCGCGAGAAGGCCGAGCCGTCCGACGAGGTGCAGTCCATCAAGGGCTCGACCCGTCTGGAGGCGAAGAAGCAGCGCCGCCGCGAGGGCCGCGAGCAGGGCCGCCGCCGCGTCCCGATCATCACCGAGGCCGAGTTCCTGGCCCGCCGCGAGGCCGTCGAGCGCGTCATGGTGGTCCGCCAGTCCGGCGAGCGCACCCAGATCGGCGTCCTTGAGGACAACGTGCTCGTCGAGCACTACGTCAACAAGGAAGAGGCCACCTCGTACGTCGGCAACGTCTACCTGGGCAAGGTCCAGAACGTGCTGCCGTCGATGGAGGCCGCCTTCATCGACATCGGCAAGGGCCGCAACGCCGTCCTGTACGCGGGCGAGGTCAACTTCGAGGCGCTCGGCATGGCCAACGGGCCGCGCCGCATCGAGTCCGCCCTCAAGTCCGGCCAGTCGGTCCTGGTGCAGGTCACCAAGGACCCGATCGGCCACAAGGGCGCCCGCCTGACCAGCCAGGTCTCGCTGCCCGGCCGCTACCTGGTCTACGTGCCCGAGGGCTCGATGACCGGCATCAGCCGCAAGCTGCCCGACACCGAGCGCGCGCGCCTGAAGACCATCCTCAAGAAGATCGTCCCCGAGGACGCGGGCGTCATCGTGCGCACCGCCGCCGAGGGCGCGAGCGAGGACGAGCTGCGTCGCGACGTCGAGCGTCTGCAGGCCCAGTGGGAGGACATCCAGAAGAAGTCGAAGCAGATCTCGACCTCTTCGCCGAGCCTGCTGTACGGCGAGCCGGACATGACCGTCCGCGTCGTGCGCGACATCTTCAACGAGGACTTCTCGAAGGTCATCGTCAGCGGTGACACCGCCTGGGAGACCATCCACGGCTACGTGAACCACGTGGCCCCGGACCTGGCCGACCGGCTGTCGCGCTGGACCTCCGAGGTCGACGTCTTCGCGACGTACCGGATCGACGAGCAGCTCGCCAAGGCGCTCGACCGCAAGGTGTGGCTGCCCTCGGGCGGTTCCCTCGTGATCGACAAGACCGAGGCGATGATCGTCATCGACGTCAACACCGGCAAGTTCACCGGTCAGGGCGGCAACCTCGAAGAGACCGTCACCAGGAACAACCTGGAGGCGGCCGAGGAGATCGTGCGCCAGCTGCGGCTGCGCGACCTGGGCGGCATCGTCGTCATCGACTTCATCGACATGGTCCTGGAGTCCAACCGCGACCTGGTCCTGCGGCGGATGCTGGAGTGCCTGGGCCGCGACCGCACGAAGCACCAGGTCGCCGAGGTGACCTCGCTGGGCCTGGTCCAGATGACCCGCAAGCGGGTGGGCCAGGGCCTGCTGGAGTCCTTCTCCGAGACCTGTGTCCACTGCAACGGGCGCGGTGTGATCGTGCACATGGAGACGCCGACCGCGGTCGGCGGCGGTGGCAACGGCAAGCGCGCCAAGCGGCGCGGCGGCCGCGGCCACGAGCACGACCACGAGATCGAGGGCGTCGAGAGCGTCGAGGTCCTCGAAGCCGACACCGAGACCGAGGCCGAGGTGGCCGCCGAGCTCGCGGCGCCGGTGGCGCTGCCCGAGCCGGCGTTCGTCGCGGACGAGGAGCTCTACGGCAGCCCGGCCGAGGCGGAGGCCGCGGCCGGCCTGAGCGGCCGCCGCAACCGCCGCCGTGCCACCCGCAAGGCGACCGCCCCGGCGGGCGCCCCGCGCGGTACGGCCGCCCAGGCTCCGGCCCGCGCGGCCGAGCCCGTGGCCGAGGCAGCCGTCGAGGCCGTCGCCGAGCCGGTGGTCGAGGCCGAGCCGGTGACCGAGGCCGCCGACACGGTGCTGGAGCCGGCCGCCGAGGTCGTCGCGGAGGCCGTGGAGGCCGCCGAGACGGTCGAGGCCGCGCCCAAGGGCCGTACCCGTCGCCGGGCCACCCGCAAGGCCACGGCCCCGGCCCCGGTGGCCGAGGCCGCCGTCGAGCCGGAGCCCGAGCCGGAGCAGGCCGCGCCGGCCGCCCCGGAGCCCGAGGCCGTGGAGGCCCCGGTCGCCGAGGTCCCGGCCGAGGAGGAGGCGCCGGCGGTGGAGGCCGCACCGGCCCGTACCCGTCGCCGTGCCACCCGTAAGGCCACCGCACCCGCCGGCTCCCCGGCCGGCGCGGCGGAGGCCGCCGTCCTGGTCGTCGAGACCGCCGCTGCCGAGCCCGAGGCCGCCCCGGCCCCGGCCGAGACCGCGGAGGCCCCGGAGGCGGCGGAGGAGGCCGAGAAGCCGGCCAAGAAGGCGGTCCGCAAGACGGCCGCCAAGAAGGCTCCGGCGAAGAAGGCCACCGCCGCCAAGAAGGCGACGGCCGCCAAGAAGACCGTGGCCAAGAAGGCGACCGCCAAGAAGACCACGGCGAAGCGGGCGACGAAGAAGACCGCGGCGGCCGAGCAGCCGTCGCAGCCCTCCGTCTCGGCTCCGACCGAGGCCTGATCCACCGCTGAGTGACACAGCGGCCGTGGGCCCCGCCGAACAGGCGGGGCCCGCGGCCGTGAAGGGCCCGGTTTGCTCCTACGGGACCGGCCCCGTAACCTAGACCGTCGGCGTGTCGTAGCACGCGCCGCGCTCCTGAGCACCTTCCTCACGTTCCGTACGCGCAAGCGTCGTGCGAGAGAGGCCGCTCGTCCAATCCGGATCGGTGTGGTCCTGCCCTCGCGGCGGGTCTGCCTGAGCGGCTGGCTTCAGGAGCATCCGTCCCGAGTGAGAGAGAGATCCGCGTGTACGCCATCGTGCGCAGCGGTGGTCGCCAGCACAAGGTTGCTGTCGGCGACATCGTTGAGGTTGACAAGATTTCCACTGCCAAGGTTGGCGACACGGTCGAGCTCTCGACCCTGCTCGTTGTCGACGGCGACGCCGTGACCAGCGACCCGTGGGTCCTGGCCGGTATCAAGGTCACGGCCGAGATTGTGGACCACCACAAGGGCGCCAAGATCGACATCCTGCGCTACAAGAACAAGACCGGCTACCGCCGTCGCCAGGGTCACCGCCAGCAGTACACGGCGATCAAGGTCACCGGTATCCCCGCGGCTGCGAAGTAAGAGGGACTGAGACATGGCACACAAGAAGGGCGCATCGTCCACCCGGAACGGGCGCGATTCCAATGCTCAGCGGCTCGGCGTGAAGCGCTTCGGCGGTCAGGTCGTTTCCGCTGGTGAGATCCTCGTCCGCCAGCGCGGCACCCACTTCCACCCCGGTTCGGGTGTGGGCCGTGGCGGCGACGACACGCTGTTCGCGCTGCAGGCGGGTGCCGTCGAGTTCGGCACGCACCGTGGCCGCAAGGTCGTCAACATCGTTCCGGCCGCCTGATCCAGCTTCTGCTGATCAGCGGTACGTAACTTCCCGAGGGCGGATCTCAGCTCTTCCCGGCGCGAGCCGGGAAGAGAGGTCCGCCCTCGGTGCGTTGTCATACAGACCACGTTTTAATGGGCAGCTAGGCCTGCCCGGGACATTCCCGTATGTATCTGGAGGAACAACCATGACCACCTTCGTGGACCGCGTCGAGCTGCATGTCGCCGCGGGTAACGGGGGCCACGGCTGCGCCTCCGTTCACCGGGAGAAGTTCAAGCCGCTCGGCGGCCCCGACGGCGGCAACGGCGGCCGTGGCGGCGACGTCATCCTGGTGGTGGAGCAGGCGATCACCACCCTGCTGGACTACCACCACAGCCCCCACCGCAAGGCCACCAACGGCAAGCCCGGCGAGGGCGGCAACCGCTCCGGCAAGGACGGCCAGGACCTGGTCCTGCCCGTGCCGGACGGCACCGTCGTCCTCGACAAGGAGGGCAACGTCCTCGCCGACCTCGTCGGCCAGGGCACCACGTACGTGGCCGCCGAGGGCGGCCGCGGCGGCCTCGGCAACGCCGCGCTGTCCTCCGCCCGCCGCAAGGCCCCCGGCTTCGCCCTCCTCGGCGTCCCCGGCGCCACCGGCGACATCGTCCTGGAGCTCAAGACCGTCGCGGACGTGGCCCTCGTCGGCTTCCCGTCCGCCGGCAAGTCCTCGCTGATCTCGGTGCTCTCCTCCGCCAAGCCGAAGATCGCGGACTACCCCTTCACCACCCTCGTCCCGAACCTGGGCGTCGTCACCGCCGGCTCGACCGTCTACACGATCGCCGACGTCCCGGGCCTGATCCCGGGCGCCAGCCAGGGCAAGGGCCTCGGCCTGGAGTTCCTGCGCCACGTCGAGCGCTGCTCGGTCCTCGTGCACGTCCTGGACACCGCCACCCTGGAGTCCGACCGCGACCCGATCGCCGACCTCGACGTGATCGAGGAGGAGCTCAAGCTCTACGGCGGCGGCCTGGAGAAGCGCCCGCGCCTCGTCGTCCTCAACAAGGTCGACATCCCCGACGGCCAGGAGCTCGCCGACATGGTCCGCCCGGACCTGGAGGCCCGCGGCTACAAGGTCTTCGAGGTCTCCGCGGTCGCCCGTACGGGCCTCAAGGAGCTCTCGTACTTCCTCGCCGAGGGCATCGCCAAGGCGCGCGCCCGCAAGCCGAAGCAGGAGGCGACCCGCATCGTCATCCGCCCGAAGGCCGTGGACGACGCAGGCTTCACCGTCACGTACGACGAGGTCGAGGACGTCTACACGGTGCGCGGCGAGAAGCCGGAGCGCTGGGTCCGCCAGACCGACTTCAACAACGACGAGGCCGTGGGCTACCTGGCCGACCGCCTCAACCGCCTCGGTGTCGAGGACGCGCTGAAGAAGGCCGGCGCCCGCGCCGGCGACGGCGTGGCCATCGGCTCCGACGAGAACGCGGTCGTCTTCGACTGGGAGCCGACCATGATGGCCGGCGCCGAGATGCTGGGCCGCCGCGGTGAGGACCACCGCCTGGAGGCCCCGCGTCCGGCCACCACCCGCCGCAAGGAGAAGGAAGCGAAGCGCGGGGACTCGGCGCAGCAGGAGTACGACGAGTTCCGTCCCTTCTGATCTGCCGCTCCGCCGCCGGGGCGCCCCGGCGGCGGAGTTGAAGTGATGTTTACGCCGGTCGCCTAGGATCCACTGGGTGAGCAGCACCAACACTCCCAGCGTTTCCGTCGTGGTGATCGCGTACAACGACGCCGTGCTCGTGGGCGAGGCCGTTTCCTCGGCCCTCGCCCAGGGCCCGGTCGTCGCCGAGGTGATCGCCGTGAACGACGCCTCGGCCGACGGCACCGCACGGGTGCTGGACGAGCTGGCCGCCGTCCACCCCCGCCTGAAGGTCGTGCACCGCACGGAGAACAGCGGCGGCTGCGGCACCCCGCGCAACGACGGGATCGCGGCCGCGACCTCCCCGTACGTCCTCTTCCTCGACAGCGACGACGTGCTGCCCCCGGGGGCGGCCGACGCCCTCGTGCGCGCCGCCGAGGAACACCGCGCGCCGGTGACCGTCGGCGCGTGCGTACGCCGTGAGCTGCCGCTCCACCACGACGTGCCCTGGATGCCCGGGCTGTACACGGCGGGCGACGTGATCGAGCGGCCCGCCGACCGGCCCGAGCTGGTCCGGGACACCCTCTGCGTGAACAAGCTGTACGAGCGGGCCTTCCTGGACAAGCACGCGATCCGCTTCCCCGACGGCCGGTTCACCTACGAGGACTTCGTCTTCACCGCGCGCGTCCTGGCAGCCGCCCCGCGCATCGCCGTCATCGGCGACCTCGTCTACGTCTGGCACGTGCGCCGCGGCGCCGCCCAGGTGTCGATCTCCCTCGACCGCAAGGACGTCGGCAACTGGCGCTCCCGGATCGAGGCCCACCGCGAGGCCCGCCGCATCATCACCGGGTCCTCCCCGGAGCTGGGCCTCGCCTGTCAGGTGAAGTTCCTGGAGTACGACCTGCGCATGTACCTGCGCGAGCTCGGCAAGGACCCCGGGTACCAGGCCGCCTGGTGGACGCTGACCCGCGATTACCTCGCCGGCTTCGACGAGGCCGCCGTGGAGGCCGCCGGGGAGCACGCCCGCTGGATCGTCCGGCTGCTGCGTGCCACCGCGACCCCGCCCGCCGACGTCGAGCGGCTCACCCGCTTCGCCGCCGAGCCGCCCCGGCTGCTGCCCCCGTACGCCACCGGCCCCGGCGGGCAGCCCGTGTGGAGCGAGGAGCTCCCGGTGGTCCTCGACGGGCTGGCCGGGCTTCCGGTGGCCGAGCTGCCGGTCAGCATCGACGCCGAACCCGTCGGCGCCGGCCGGCTGCGGATCCGGGTGCGCGAGCTGTACGGGCGCCTCGCCGAAGCCGGACCGCGCACCGCCCGGCTGAGCTTCGTGCCCCGCTCGGGCGGGCAGCCGGTCCGGGACCGGCCGGTGGAGCTGCGCGCAGCCGCCGACGGCGACGGGTGGACCGCAGAACTGCCGTTCCGGCTCACCGGGGTGGCCGCCGCGGGGCGCCGCCAGGGCCGCCGGGGCATGCAGGCGTGGGGCGTTCAGGTGGGCGTGGAGTTCGCCGACGGGAGCTCCCTGGTCACCTCCCCGCGCCCCCTCGAAGGGCTCCTGCACCGCCGCGCCCTGCCGAGCAGCAGGTACGGTGTTCTGCTGGCGCAGCCGTTCCGTACGGGCGGGGGATCGCTGGCCCTGCGGCTCGCGCCGGGTGCCGCGGGCGCGCTGAGCCTCGTACGCAACCGTCTCCACCGGGCCCGGGCAGGCCGCGGATCGGAGTGAAGACGGGCGGCGATCGCAAGGTCGCCCGAGATTTCGGACAGGACCCCGGAACCGCTCCGGGGACCCCAGGGAGGTACGCATGACTTTTCTGATCACTGGTGGCGCCGGCTACATCGGCTCCCACGTCGTCCGCGCGATGGTGGCCGCGGGTGAGAGCGTCGTCGTCTACGACGACCTCTCCACGGGCAACGAGGACCGCGTCCCGGAGGGCGTCCCGCTGGTGATCGGCACGGTCCTGGACCGGCTGAACCTGGACGAGACCCTGCGGCGCTACAAGATCACCGGCGTGGTGCACCTGGCGGGCAAGAAGCAGGTCGGCGAGTCCGTCGAGAAGCCGCTGTACTACTACCACGAGAACGTGGAGGGCCTTCAGGTCCTGCTGGGCGCGGTGGCCGCGGCCGGCGTGCGCAACTTCCTCTTCTCGTCCTCCGCCTCCGTGTACGGCATGCCCGACGTGGAGCTCGTCACCGAGGAGACCCCCTGCGCGCCGCTGAGCCCGTACGGCGAGACGAAGCTCGCCGGCGAGTGGCTGGTGCGGGCCGCGGGCAAGGCGCACGGCATCTCCACCGCCTGCCTGCGCTACTTCAACGTGGCGGGCGCGGCCGCCCCCGAGCTCGCGGACACCGGTGTCTTCAACCTGGTGCCGATGGTCTTCGAGCGCTTCGACAAGGGTGAGGGCGCCCGGATCTTCGGTGACGACTACGCGACCCCGGACGGCACCTGCATCCGCGACTACATCCACGTCGAGGACCTCGCCGAGGCCCACGTGGTGGCGGCCCGCAAGCTCGTCGAGTGGGGTGCGACCGGCGACTACAAGGACCTCACCGTCAACATCGGCCGCGGCGAGGGCGTCTCCGTACGGGAGATGGCGCAGCTGCTGAACGAGGGCACCGGGCACACGTACGAGCCCGTCGTCGTTCCGCGCCGCCCCGGTGACCCGGCGAAGGTCGTGGCCTCGGCCGACAAGATCGCCGCGGAGCTGGGCTGGAAGGCCAAGCACGACGTCCGCGAGATGATCACCTCGGCCTGGGAGGGCTGGGAGGCCAACCGCAAGGGTGAACTGCCGCACGTCGCGCGCTGAGCCCACGCCGCGCAGCACGACGTGAAGCCGCCCGCCCCGGACGCGTTCCGGGGCGGGCGGCTTCGTGTCGTACGGAGGCTCAGCGCTCCAGGGCTCAGCGCTCCAAAAACGTGAACAGCTCTTCCCAGCGGTCGGTGATCTCGGCGCTGGAGTACCGCTGCACGTTGCGGAAGGCGTTGTCGCCCATCCGGTCGCGCAGTTCGCGGTCCCCCATGAGCGCGCCGAGGTGCCCGGCCAGCTCCATCGTGTTGCCCAGCCGGGCCAGCAGCCCGTCCTCGCCGTGCTCGACGATCTCCCGTACGCCCGGCGCGCAGTCGAAGGCGGCCACCGGCACGCCCGCGGCCATCGCCTCCAGCAGCGTGATCGGGAAACCCTCCGCCCGCGAGGCCTGCGCGAACACCGAGGCCCCGCGCAGCGCGCCCAGCACGTCGTCGGTACTGCCCATCCACTCCACGGAGTCGGTCAGCCCGAGGGCCGCGGCGTGTGCCCGCAGTGCCGGCTCCTCGACGCCCGCCCCGTAGATCCGCAGGACCCAGTCGGGGTGGTGCGGGACGGCGTCCGCCCACGCGTCGAGCAGCAGGTCCATGCCCTTCTCGAAGGCGAGGCGGCCGACGCTGGCGACGACCTTCCCGGTGCGCGGCGCGGGGGAGTCCGGCATGAACGGCAGCGGGTTCGGCATGCTGCCCACGTTCTCCATGCCGGCCCGGATCCACAGGTCCGCGTCCTCCGGGGTCAGCACCAGCAGCCGGTCGACCTCGGGGTAGTGGCGGCGGACCCGCTCGCCGCGGGTGGACTTCTGGCTGGCCTCGAACGACTCGTGGCTCATGCCGATGACGCTGAGCCCCTTGGTGTCGGAGAGCGCCACCCACTCCATCGCCCAGACCTGCGTGACGATCACGACGGCCCCGGGGCCGGCCGCGCGGAACAGCTCGTTCAGCTCCTCCGCCTTGGCCCGCATCTGTGCCCGCCGCGCAGCCTGGCGGCGCCGCTCGGGGGCGTTCAGCCTGCCCTTGATCCCGCGCAGGCGGCGCGCCTTCGGCGGGTGGGCGTCGTACAGGGTGGTCGTCGCGTACGGCAGGTCCTGCGGCAGCTTCTGCCGGATCTCCTCGGCGACCGGGGCGATGCCGACGATGTGCACCCGGTGCCCGCGGTCGGTGAACAGCCTGGCCATCTGGTGCGACCAGGTCGTCACGCCGCCGAGCTCGTCGACGCTGTTGGAGACGATGAAGATGTCCCGGCTCACTTGCCGCTCCCGGTGAAGAACTTCTCGACGATCTGGCGGGCCGCGTTCCCGCGGTCGTACTCGCCGAACTCGGTGAGGAAACGCTGCCGGGCCTCGGCGTACTTGGCGTCCGCCTCGTCGAAGGCGGCGAGGGCCTGGAGGAGTTCGCCGGCCGTGGCCACCACCGGGCCGGGCGCCTTCTCCTTCAGGTCGAAGTACGTGCCGCGGATGTCGGTCGCGTACTTCTCGTAGTCGTACGCGAAGAACACCATCGGCCGGTCCAGGACCGAGTAGTCGAACATCACGGACGAGTAGTCGGTGATCAGCCCGTCGGCGAGTGCCAGCAGCGGGGTGATGTCGTGGTGCCGGGACACGTCGATGACCCGGCCCGCGACCGATGGCGGCAGCGAGACGCTGTTGAGGTAGTGGGTGCGCACCAGCAGCGTGAAGCGGTCGCCGAGGCGTTCGGCGAACTCCTCCACGTCGAAGGGGAACTCGAAGCCCTCGACCGCGCCGTCCGCGGTCGCCCGGAAGGTCGGTGCGTACAGCAGCACCTTCTTCTCCGGGTCGATGCCCAGCTCGGCCGCGAGCGGACCGCGCACCCGCTCCCCGCTCTGAGCCTCGGCGCGTTGCGCCTCGACCAGTGCGTCGTTGCGGGGATAGCCGGTGCGCAGCAGCACCTCGTCGCGCAGCCGGAAGCCCTTGGCGAGGGTGCGGGCGTCGTGCTCGGAGCGGATCAGGAAGTGGTCGAAGCGGTTGACGGCCGCCTGGAAGCGGTCCTGGCCGGCCTTGCCCTGCGCCTTGGTGCGGGGCTCGTGGAAGCCCATGCGCTTGAGCGCGGAGCCGTGCCAGGTCTGGATGTACGTGGTTCCCTCGCGCTTGGCCAGGGCCAGGGGGAAGCCCTGGTTGTCGACCCAGAACTCCGCCTGCGCCAGTGCGCGCAGGTACGGCCAGCTCCAGCGGCGCACCAGGGTGGCGTCCTTGGGGAAGCCGGTGGGCTTGCCGCCCGCGTACGACCAGATCGCCTCGAACGGGACGCCCTGGCGGACCATCTCCTCGTAGATCGCCTTCGGGCTGTCGCTGTACTGCTTGCCCATGTGGCTCTCGAAGACGACCGTGCCCTTCTTGACCGGCAGCTTCGAGAAGACCTCGTGGTAGACCTTCACCTTCTGCTCGCCCGAGCCGAGGTTGCGGCGGGCCCGCAGGGCCTTGCGCAGGCCCCGCTTGACCACGCCGGCGGCCTTGCCGTGCATCGCGCTGCTGATCAGCGTCTGCGTGCGGACGGCGGCGGCGCCCTGGGCGGTCAGGACGTAGGAGAGGTTCCCCTTCTTGGTGACCTCCGGCTCGAAGCGGTCGGAGACCAGCCGGGTCAGCCGCGGGCGCACGCGCAGGCGGGCGGCCGACTCCATGTCGACCCCGCCGACGGAGACGCGGGTGGTGAGGCGGGTGCCGCCGGCGGTCAGCTTCAGGCGGACGTCCCAGACGGCGTCGATGATGCCGAGGGGACGGACGGTGCTGCCGATGTCGGCCGTGGCGGTCCACTCGATCGTGTCACCGGCGTGCCGCACGGTTGCCGCCGGGAAGCTGAACGACCGCACGCCGATCTGGCGGCGGGCGCGGAACTCCAGCGTGGCCGTCAGCTCCGCTTCCGGGCTGATCCGGCCGAGCGGGTTGACCACGGAGCCCGAGAGCGTGACCGTGCCGCGCCCGTCGTCCTCGTACGAGGTCAGGCGGTTGCCCAGCGCGAGGGAGGAGAGCGGCGTGGTGTGGAAGCCCTGGTCGGTGACGTCCAGTATCCGCCGGGCCTCCGCGCCCTCGTTCTCGTCGTCGATGTGCGAGGCGCACCAGTAGACGCGGCCGTCGCGCTCGGCGAGCGGGGAGGTGAGCCGGCCCTTGTTGGTCATGGCGTCGGCGGCCGGGATCAGGTTGTCCCAGTCCTCCCTGCCCAGCAGGTAGGCGCAGATCGCCTGGAGGTACGTGACGTTCTCGTACGCGGCCGGGTCGATGCCGGCCAGGTAGCCGTTGGCGAGGCGGGCGAACTCCTGGCGGTACGCGTCGCCCAGCAGGGGCAGGTCGCGCAGGTGCAGCACCAGGTCGTGCTTGAGGAACTTGGCGTCCTTCGCGGACTTGATGTCCGTGTGGCCCTTGGCGGCCAGCAGCTCGTCGACGCGGCGGTGGATCTCCATCCGGTGGACGAAGTTCGCGATCTCGTGGCGCCGGTTGCTGATGGACTTCGCGGCGGCCTTCTCGACCACGTTCCAGTAATAGACGTGGTTCGGGATGAGCGTGATGCGGCGGGCGGCCACGTAGGCCTGCGCGGAGAAGAGCAGGTCCTCGTAGTGGATGCCGACCGGGAACTCCAGGCCCTGCTCCAGCAGGAACGCGCGCCGGTAGCACTTGTTCGTGGAGAGGGTGTCGTAGACCAGCAGGTCCGGGTCCTCGGTGATCGACTCCAGCGTGCGGGTGCGCGAGTAGATCCACGGGTACCACTCGGTGGTCTTGCCCCACCGGTTGTCGAGGTGCACGCGCACGCACATGCCGGAGACCAGGTCGGACCCGGTCCGCTCGGCAGCGGCCAGCATGTTGCGGCAGGCGTTTCGTTCCAGCACGTCGTCGCTGTCCAGGAACATGACGTACGTGCCGGTGGCCTGCCGGATGCCGTGGTTGCGCGGCGCGCCACACCCGCCGCTGTTCTCAGGCAGCCGGAAGGCGCGCACTCTGCCCGGGTGCGCGGCTTCGAGCTCCTGGGCGATCGCGTACGACCGGTCCTTGCTGCAGTCGTCGACGATCACGACTTCGACCCCGTGCAGGGTTTGGTCCAAAACCGACTGGACGGCTGTCGGCAGACGCTCTGCGTCGTTGTAGACGATGACGACCACGGAGACGTCAGGCACGTGCACCTCGATCCCTTTGTTCCATTCCGCTTAACCCGTCAAAGCTACCGTGTGCCGCGCTCGGATCCGGCAGGCCGACCCTCGGCGTGCATACTTCTAAGGAAGAGGTGTGTGGCGGGTCCGGTCGCCGACAATCACCCGTTCGGACCCAGCAGGAAGTGTTCATGACGAAGCTGTCCGTAGTAGTCCCTTGCTACAACGAAGAAGCCGTGATCGACAGCTTCGACCTGGAGATCCGCAGGGTCCTGGACTCCCTGCCCGTCGAGTACGAGGTCTGCTACGTCGACGACGGAAGCCGCGACGGCACCCTCGCCAAGCTTCGCAAGATCGCCGCCGAGCACGGGGACCGGACCCGGTACGTCTCCTTCAGCCGCAACTTCGGCAAGGAGGCCGGCATGCTCGCCGGCCTGCGCGAGGCCACCGGCGACGCGGTCGTGATCATGGACGCCGACCTCCAGCACCCGCCGGAGCTCATCGCGACCATGCTCGACTACTACCGGCAGGGCCACGACCAGATCATCGCCCGCCGGACCCGCGAGGGCGACAAGAAGGTCCGCTCCGCGCTCAGCCGCCTCTACTACCGCGGGGTCAACCGCTGGGTCGACGTGGAGCTCACCGACGGCGTCGGCGACTTCCGCCTGCTGTCCCGGCCGGCCGTGGACGCGCTGCTGTCCCTGCCCGAGTACAACCGCTTCTCCAAGGGCCTCTTCTCCTGGATCGGCTTCGACACCGTCCACTTCGACTACCGCAACGCCCAGCGCGAGGCCGGCGAGACGAAGTGGAAGTTCGGCGCGCTGCTGAACTACGCCATGGACGGGCTGATCTCCTTCAACAACCGGCCGCTGCGGATCGGGATCTGGGCGGGCGTGTCGCTGGTGGCGCTGACCGCCCTGTACGCCGTGTACATCGCGATCATGGCCATGACCAACGGGGTCACCGCACCCGGTTACGTCACCCTCGTCGCGATCATCACCGGCATCGGCGGCGTCCAGATGATCATGCTGGGTCTGATCGGCGAGTACATCGGCCGCATCTACTACGAGACCAAGCGCCGCCCGCACTTCCTGGTGAAGGAGGCGCACGGCGCGGACCCGCAGGCCCGCCCCGACACCGCCGGGGTCCAGGCCGACGCCCGCGAGCGCGGCGGCCTGTCCGCCTCGCGCCAGACGGTCTCGGCCGAGCGCGAGGTGCGCTGAACCATGCGCAGCCAGCTCGGCCAGATCTTCCGCTTCGGCCTCGTCGGGGCCGTCAACACCGGCACCTTCTTCGCCATCTACCTGCTGCTGCACCCGTGGATGCCGTACTTCCTCGCCTACACCCTGGCCTTCCTGCTGGCGATGGTCGGCTCGTTCTTCATGAACACCTACTTCACCTACCGGACCAGGCCCACCTGGAAGAAGTTCCTCCTCTTCCCGCTGACGAACATCACGAACTACGTGATCCAGTCCGCCGGGCTCTACGCCCTGGTCACCTGGGCCGGACTGGACACCCGGATCGCCCCGCTCGTCGCCGCCGTCGTGGCCATCCCCTTCACCTACCTGCTCTCGCGCAAGATCCTCGTCCCGGGCGCGGCCGCCGCGGCCGATGACCCGGAGCCGGCCCGCAGTGGCTCCGGGGCTTGAGTCCACCGTCTGAAACCCCTGCGCGGGCCCGGCGCACCACCCCGTAGATTGAGGTGGCAGACGTACCGGCAAGGGGCAAGGGGACAGACGTGTCAGCGGCTAGGCAAGGTGTCGTGGACGCCCGCAGGATCGTGGTCAAGGTCGGCTCCTCCTCCCTGACCACCGCAGCGGGCGGACTCGACGCGGACCGGGTGGACGCCCTGGTCGACGTACTGGCCAAGGCGCGCAGCGGCGGCGAGAAGGAGATCGTCCTGGTCTCCAGCGGAGCCATCGCCGCCGGGCTCTCCCCGCTCGGTCTGCGCCGCCGCCCGACCGACCTGGCCCGGCAGCAGGCCGCCGCCAGCGTCGGACAGGGTCTGCTGGTCGCCCGGTACACCGCTTCCTTCGCGCGGTACGGGGTCCGCGTCGGGCAGGTGCTGCTGACCAGCGACGACACCAGCCGCCGTGCCCACTACCGCAACGCGTACCGGACCCTGGACCAGCTCCTGGCGATGGGCGCCCTGCCCGTGGTCAACGAGAACGACACCGTCGCCACGGACGAGATCCGCTTCGGCGACAACGACCGGCTCGCCGCCCTCGTCGCCCACCTGGTCCGCGCCGACCTCCTCGTTCTCCTGTCCGATGTGGACGGGCTCTACGACGGCGATCCCTCGCTGCCCGGCACCACCCGCATCGACGAGGTGCGCGGCCCCGAGGACATCGCGCACGTCTCGATCGGCAGCGCCGGCAAGGCGGGCGTCGGCACCGGCGGCATGGTCACCAAGGTCGAGGCGGCGCGGATCGCGGCCGCGGCCGGCATCCCGGTCGTCCTCACCTCGGCCAGCCAGGCTGCCGACGCCCTCGCGGGCCGGCTCACCGGTACGCACTTCCACGCCACGGGCCGCCGCTCGGCGGACCGGCTGCTCTGGCTCCAGCACGCCTCGGCCCCGCAGGGGCACCTGGTCCTGGACGAGGGCGCCGTACGCGCGGTCACCGAGCGCGGCAGCTCCCTGCTGCCCGCCGGGATCGCGGCCGTCGAGGGCGATTTCGTCGCCGGTGACCCGGTGGAGCTGCGCGGGCCCGACGGCCGCGCCGTGGCCCGCGGGCTGGTCAACTTCGACGCCAAGGAACTCCCGCAGCTGCTGGGCCGCTCCACGCGGGAGCTGGCGAAGGAACTCGGCCCGGAGTACGAGCGCGAGGTCGTACACCGCGACGATCTGGTCCTGCTGGAGGGCTGAGGTTCGGTAAAACCGCCGCGCGGCGGGCCGGGGACTGGTCAACTGTGAGGGGCGGACAGGCATGGCGCAGACAGGAGGCGGGCTGGTGAGACGAGCGCTGACCAGCATCAGCGGCGGCGGGGACGACGAGCAGGTCGAAGCCTCCCGTCTCTGGCACGTCACCCTGAGCGTCTCCGGCAAGCCGGCGCCGCTGTCGGAGGTCCGGCGCGGCCTGGAGCAGCTGGCGCACGACCACCCCTTCCTGCTGACCAGCCGGTACGCCGACGACCACGCGGAGATCCGGTACTGGGAGGAGGCCCGCGACCTCCACGACGCGGCGGCCGTCGCCCTGCGCCTGTGGGGCGAGCACCGCTCCTCGGCGCAGCTGCCGCCGTGGGAGATCGTCGGCCTGGAGGTCATCGACCGCGCGACGTACCACCTCCGGGTGGCGGAGGGCTACGGCCCGCCCCCGGCGCACCCGGTGGGCGTGCACCCGTACTGAAGGCGCGCACCCGCGAGACGGCCGTCTCGCGGGGTGGAACCCCCGCGGTCCCGGCGGGCCCGGGGACTACCCTGGGCGGCATGACCTCGCTCGACGCCCCCGTCTCGCCCGTGATCGCCACCGCGCAAGCCGCCCGTACCGCCGCCGCGGCCATCGCCCCCCTCCCGCGGTCCGCCAAGGACACCGCCCTCCTGGCCATCGCGGACGCGCTGGTGGCCCGTACGGCCGAGATCGTCGAGGCCAACGCCGTGGACATCGCCAAGGCGCGCGAGGCCGGCACCAGCGAGACCGTCATCGACCGCCTCACCCTCACCCCGGAGCGCGTCGCTGCCATCGCCTCCGACGTCCGGGACGTCGCCGCCCTCCCCGACCCCGTCGGCGAGGTCGTCCGCGGCTCGACCCTCCCCAACGGGATCGACCTGCGCCAGATCCGCGTCCCGCTCGGCGTCGTCGGCATCATCTACGAGGCCCGCCCCAACGTCACCGTCGACGCCGCCGCCCTCTGCCTCAAGTCCGGCAACGCGGTCCTGCTGCGCGGCAGCTCCTCCGCGTACTCCTCCAACACCGCCCTCGTCGCCATCCTGCGCGACGCCGTCGAGAGCGCCGGCCTGCCCGCGGACGCGATCCAGCTCGTCCCCGGGGAGTCCCGCGACTCCGTCCGCGAGCTGATGCGCGCCCGCGGCCTCGTCGACGTCCTCATCCCGCGCGGCGGCGCCTCCCTCATCAAGACCGTCGTCGAGGAGTCCATCGTCCCGGTCATCGAGACCGGTACCGGCAACTGCCACGTCTACGTGGACGCCCAGGCCGACCTCGACATGGCCGTGGACATCCTCGTCAACTCCAAGGCGCAGCGGCCCTCCGTCTGCAACTCCGCCGAGACCCTCCTGGTCCACCGCGACATCGCCGACGCGTTCCTGCCGCGCGCCCTCGACGCCCTCGCCGAGGCCGGCGTGACCGTCCACGGCGACGACCGGGTCCTCGCGGCCGCCGAGCACTCCAAGGCCACCGCGCTCCCCGCCACCGACGAGGACTGGGCCGCCGAGTACCTCTCGTACGACATCGCCGCCGGGGTCGTGGACTCCCTCGACGACGCCGTCGCCCACATCCGCCGCTGGACCTCGGGCCACACCGAGGCGATCGTCACCACCTCGCAGGCCGCCGCCCGCCGCTTCACCCAGCTGGTCGACTCGACCACGGTCGCCGTGAATGCGTCCACCCGGTTCACCGACGGTGGCCAGTTCGGCTTCGGCGCCGAGATCGGGATCTCCACCCAGAAGCTGCACGCCAGGGGCCCGATGGGCCTTCCGGAGCTCACCTCCACCAAGTACATCGTCACGGGCGACGGTCACGTCCGGTAGCCGGACCCCGTACACCGGGTGGCCGGAATTCGGCGCACGCCCTGCCCAAAGCGCCGCCCCCGGTCTAGGCTGGTGCCGTGCCGGACGACGTGGGGGGCAAGTTCCCGGACGACGGGGAGCCCGACAACGACGACCGCGGAGGCGCGGATCAGGACTTCGCCTCCGTGGTGTTCGACGAGGACTTCGTCCGGAGCGCCGAGATCCATGAACCGAGCGCCGCGGAGCGCCAGCGCGCCTCGGACCGGGCGCGCGCGGAGGCGGAAGCCGCCCGCGCCGTCGCCGGCGGCTGGACTTCCGACGACGACTACGAGGGCTACGGCTACGGCCGTCCCGACGGGTACGGCATCGACGAACCCGGCTGGGACCACCGCCCCGGATACGCGGAAGGCCCGTACGGGGCCTACGGCGGCGCCCTGCGGCCCTACCGGGGCCGCTCGCCCTGGCTGCGCCCGGTCGCCTGGGTGCTCGCCTTCGTGATGGGCCTCGGCATGGTCGCCCTCGCCTTCAGCGCCGTCTACCGCAGTGCGTCGAGCGACGCGGACCACGCGCCCGCGCCCGCCACCACCCCGCTCACCGAAGTCACCGGCGCCGGAGCGTTTACGTACCCCGTCGTCCGCCAACCCTGAAGGTACGACCCCACTCGCGTTCAGCGGAGTCGGGGGCTTCTCTGAAGCGGGGACAGCGGGGAGAAGCAATGGCCGTGCCAGGAGATCCACCCGACGGCACCCCCGAGGGCATCGGCGGGGGTGACGAGGAGTTCCGGTCGGACGAGTACCGGTCGGTGGTGTTCGACGAGGACTTCGTCCGGGCTGCCCGGCTCCAGGAGTTCTCCGCCCAGGAGCGCATGGGCGAACACGCGCGGGCCGTACGCAGCCGGTCCATCTGGTCCGGCGCGGGCTCCGCCGGGCCCCGCACCGGCACGCCCGGCCGCGGCGCCCGCCAGGGCATGCTGCTCGTCCTGCTCATCGCCGTGGCCTTCGCCGTGGCCGTCTACATGGGCCTGAGCAATCCGAGCCTGCCCCCGGCCGTCGGCCGCACCGAGGCGCTGGCCAGCACGGTCGTGCCGCTCGCGCCCGCCACGGCGGTGCCCGGCGGACGCCCCGCCGACCTGTACGCGAACAGCCCGGCGGCCGACTACCGCGTCGGGGCGGCCGGGATCACCCTGCCCGGCGCGCGCCGCACCCACCACTTCACCGAAGGCCAGGTCGTCACCGCGCTGTCCATCGCCAAGGACTACCTGGTGCAGTCCTCGCTGGACCCCGACGTGCTGGCCGGGGCCGCCACCCGGCCCGTGCGGGTCCTGCTCGACCCCGACCAGCTGGACCAGTTCGACCGCAGCATGACCTCCCCCTCCGGCGACGGGCGGCACGCCGCCACCGGCTGGCTGGTCCGCTTCGACCCGGGCACGGCCGTCGTGGCCGACACCCGGGTCCGGGTCAGCGGAACCCTCGCCATCGACGAGGTCTCCCCGGACGTCCTCGAAGTGATCACCGACCACACCTTCGTGTACGCCGTGCGCCCCGCCACCGGATCACCGGCGGCCGCCGGCGGCGCCTCGCTCTTCACCGTCCGGCGGGAGCTGAAGCTGCGCTTCGACCGGGACGACCTCGTGGCCCGCCGGGCGGAGCTGGTCACCGCCTATGTGATGGCCGGACCGCAGGACTGCTCCAACGAGCCGGCCGGAGGCTTCCGCCCCGTCCTGGCCGGGGCCGGACCGACCACGGTCGGCCCGGCCGCGAGCGATCCGTACGCCAGCGGCACCCCCCGGCGGGCCGCCGGGCTGTGCGGTGTACTGGCGCCGCCCACGCCCGCCGGGGCGGCCCCCGCCGACCCGGCTCCGGTCAGCCCTGCTCCGTAGGCCCGCCCTTGGCCCCGCCGTTCGCGGCGCCGCCCCCGCCGGCCGCGCCGGTGAACTTGTCGCGCAGCTTGCCGCCGACATCGGCCGCCCCGCCCGCGATGTCGCCGACCAGCTTGAACAGCGGGTCCTTGCTGCTGCGCACCGCGTCCGCGTAGTGCGAGGCCGACTCGCGGAAGGAGTCCGACACCGAGGTGTCCTTGTCCTCGTCGCGCCTCGGGTAGTGGCCGTCCATGATCCGCTGGTAGTCCCGGTTCTGGGACCACTTCTTCAGCTCGGCCGCCCGCACGGTGGCGAAGGGGTGCGTGCGCGGCAGCACGTTGAGGATCTTCAGGACGGAGTCGCGCAGATCGCCGCTGGACTCGTACTCCTCGGCCTGGGCCAGGAAGGAGTCCACGTTCATCTCGTGGAGGTGGTTGCCGCCCGCGAGCTTCATCAGCCCCCGCATCGACGCGTTCACGTCCTGCCCGACCAGCAGCCCGGCCCGGTCCGCCGACAGCTCCGACTTGCGGAACCACTCCCGCAGCGCGGTGACGAGCGTCATGATCGCCACATTGCCCAGCGGGATCCACGCCACCTTCAGCGCCAGGCTCGTCAGGAACAGCAGGATCGTGCGGTACACCGCGTGCCCCGACAGCGCGTGGCCCACCTCGTGGCCCACGACCGCCCGCATCTCCTCCTCGTCCAGCAGCTCGACCAGGCTCGTGGTCACCACGATGATCGGCTCGTCCAGCCCGATGCACATCGCGTTCGGCCTCGGGTCCTGCTGCACGTACATCTGCGGGACCTTCTCCAGGTCCAGGATGTAACAGGCGTCGCGGAGCATCTCGTACAGGTGCGGGAACTGGGTCTCGCCCACCCGGACGGAGTCCGACAGGAAGAGCAGCCGCAGGCTGCGCTCCGGAAGCAGGCCGCTCAGGGCCTTGAACACGGTGTCGAACCCGCTCAGCTTGCGCAGGGCCACCAGCGCCGAGCGGTCCGCCGGGTGCTCGTACGCGCGCGAGGAAATCCCGGGGAACCTCCTGCGGTCCCTCGCCGGCACCTTCTCGAACCCGGTCTCCTTCATGACGCCCTCCCCCTTGATCGGCCTGCGTGCTCCTGCGTCTATCCTCTCCAACGCCTGAGTCGGCGTGAGCGTGCCCCAGGCCCCCGCATACGATGTGAGCGAAGTCTCCGCCCGCTCCCCGACTCGATAGGTATCTGCCTGATGAGCCTCTCCTCCACCGCCCACAACCTGGTCGTTCTCGCGTCGGAGGGCGCCGAGCAGCACGGCGGCAACCACGACAGCCTGAACCCGTACCTGACCGGCGGCGGCGCGCTGTTCATCCTGCTCCTGATGCTCTGGGTGACCACGCGCCTGAACCGCGACCGCTGAGCCGTCGTCGCGCACACGCTCGAATGCGGGTCCGCACCGCTCCGCCGGGCCAGTAGGCTCTGCGCTCATGGGAGAGCAGGAGATGCCTACCGGCCCGGTCAAGCGCCGGCTCGGCGTGATGGGCGGGACATTCGACCCGATCCACCACGGACACCTGGTGGCCGCCAGCGAAGTGGCCGCCCTGTTCCACCTCGACGAGGTGGTGTTCGTACCGACCGGCCAGCCGTGGCAGAAGTCGCAGCGCGCCGTGTCCCCCGCCGAGGACCGCTATCTGATGACGGTCATCGCGACGGCCTCGAACCCGCAGTTCTCGGTGAGCCGCATCGACATCGACCGCGGCGGGCCGACGTACACCATCGACACCCTGCGTGATCTGAGCGCCCTCAACGAGGACGCCGATCTGTTCTTCATCACCGGTGCCGACGCCCTCGCCCAGATCCTGACCTGGCGCAACGCCGACGAGCTCTTCTCGCTCGCCCACTTCATCGGGGTCACCCGGCCGGGCCACGTGCTCACCGACGACGGGCTCCCCGAGGACGGCGTCTCCCTGGTGCAGGTGCCCGCGCTGGCCATTTCCTCCACGGACTGCCGCACCCGGGTCGCCCAGGGGGACCCTGTCTGGTACTTGGTGCCCGACGGTGTGGTGCGCTACATCGACAAGCGTGAGCTGTACCGGGGAGCCTGAGCTTCCGGAGAGAGGGGCCCCGCGGTGAACGACCGACAGGATCCGTACGACCCGTACGCCCAGGAGCAGCAGCTCATCGGCTACGACCCGTACGGGCGGCCGGTGTACGGCCAGGTGCCCGCGCAGCCCGCCCCCGGGCAGCAGTACGACCAGGGGTACGAGCAGCAGCAGTACGGCTACGACCCGCAGGGCTACGGCCAGCAGGCCTACTACCCGCAGCAGCAGCCCCAGCAGCAGCCCCCGCAGCCGGCCGCCCCCGATTACGGGCAGCAGGAGTACCCCGGGCAGCAGGAGTACCCGCAGGCCCCCGGCTACGGGTACGACACGCGGCAGACCCAGCAGTGGATCCCGCAGCAGGCAGCCCCCGAGCCGCCGGCCCCCGCGGCCGCCCCGGCCCCCGCGGCCGGGCCCGAGCCGGGACGCGCCGACCGGGTCCCCGAACCGCGCCGGCCCGAGGGCGGGCAGCCCGCCGCCGGCTACCAGACCGAGCAGTTCGCGTTCATCGACCAGCCGGACGAGGACTCCGAGGACGTCATCGACTGGCTCAAGTTCACCGAGAGCCGGACCGAGCGCCGCGAGGAGGCCCGCCGCCGCGGCCGCAACCGGGTGGTCGCCCTCATCGTCGTCCTCGCCCTCTTCGTCGTCGGCGGGGTCGGCTACCTCTGGTACGCGGGCAAGCTGCCGTTCCTGGACGGCCCCGGGCAGAAGAAGGACGCCGCCGCCTCCGGACCGCAGAAGCGCGACATGATCGTCGTCCACTTGCACAACACCAAGAAGGGCGGCACCTCCACGGCGCTGCTCGTCGACAACGTCACCACCAAGAAGGGCGCCACCGTCCTGCTGCCGAACACGCTGGGCGTCGCGAAGGACGACGGCACCGGCACGGCCCTCGGCAAGGCGGTCGAGGAGGGCGGCGTGGGCGTGAAGGACTCCCTCGACTCGGTGCTCGGCACCCACATCGGCGGTACCTGGCGCCTGGACACCCCCTTCCTGGAGAACCTGGTCGAGCTGGTCGGCGGCATCGAGGCCGACACCGACGTCGCGGTCCCGGCCGACGACGCCGCCAAGATCCCGGCCGTGGGGCAGGGCCCGAAGCAGCACCTCAGCGGCGCGATGGCCGTCGCGTACGCCACGTACCGCGGCCAGGGCGAGCCCGAGGCCAAGCAGCTGGACCGGCTCGGCAAGGTGCTCTACGCGGTGCTGCGCAAGGTGCCCGGCGACGCGAAGTCGGCGACCGTCACGGTCGAGAGCATGGGCCAGATCCTCGACCCCTCCCTGAACGCCCAGGCCCTCGGCGCGCTGCTGGCCAAGCTCGGCGAGCACGCCAAGGAGGGCGCGTACCGCACGGACGTCCTCGCGGTGAAGCCGGACGGCACGCTCACCGACGACGCCAACAAGACCGTCGTCAAGGAGGTGCTCGGCGGCAGCTTCACGGCGGCCCAGGCCGGCACCGCGCCCCGCGTCGGGCTCAAGGACGCCACCGGCGACGAGAAGACGCAGGTCGCGGCGAAGGCGGCGCTGCTGAACGGCGGCTACACCTTCGTGGACGGCGGCAAGGCCGACAAGACCCAGCCCGCCACGCAGATCACGTACCAGGACGACGCGCAGCGCCCCAAGGCCATCGAGGTGGCCAAGACGCTGGGCTTGGCGGAGACCGTCGTGAAGAAGGGCGAGAACGCGGTGAACGCCGACATCGTGGTGACCCTCGGCAAGGACTACAAACCGTCCTGACCAGGGCACGGGCGGGTGGTCCCGGCCCGCGCGCCGCTGCGCGCGGGCGGGGTCGGCGGTGCATGAGACCCTTGTATGGATCTGCCCGCCAACCCGAAAGCATGGCCAGTGACCGCCACGGACCGCTCCATCGAGCTCATCACCGCCGCCGCCCAGGCCGCGGCCGACCGGCTCGCGCACGACATCATCGCGTACGACGTCAGCGACGTGCTGTCGATCACCGACGCCTTCCTGCTCGCCTCGGCGCCCAACGACCGCCAGGTCAAGTCGATCGTCGACGAGATCGAGGAGCGTCTGCTCAAGGAGCTCGGCGCCAAGCCGGTGCGCCGCGAGGGCGACCGCGACGCCCGCTGGATCCTGCTCGACTACATCGACATCGTCGTCCACGTGCAGCACAGCGAGGAACGGGTCTTCTACGCGCTGGAGCGCCTGTGGAAGGACTGCCCCGAGATCGAGCTGCCCGAGGACGCCAAGCTCACCAAGGGCAAGGCGGAGGAGCACGCCAAGCTGCGCGAGGCGGCGGGCGACGAGGACCTGGACGGTGATCTGTTCTGAGCGCGACCCCCACCCGCAAGACGGGCCGGAAGATCGTTCTCTGGCGCCACGGCCAGACCTCGTGGAACCTGGAGCGCCGTTTCCAGGGCTCCACGGACATCGAGCTGACCGAGACGGGTGTGGCGCAGGCGCGCCGCGCCGCCCGGCTGCTCGCCTCCCTGAAGCCGGCCGCCATCGTCGCCTCGGACCTGCGGCGGGCCTCGGCCACGGCGGCCGAGCTGGCGGCCGTCACGGGCCTGCCCGTGACGCACGACGCCGGGCTGCGCGAGACGTACGCCGGTGAGTGGCAGGGCCTCACGCACGAAGAGATCATCGCGAAGTACGGCGAGCAGTACGCGGCGTGGAAGCGCGGCGAGCCCGTGCGCCGCGGCGGCGGCGAGCTGGAGACCGAGGTCGCCGACCGCGCGGCGCCGGTCGTCCTGGAGCACGCCGACCGGCTGCCGGAGGGCGGCACGCTCGTCGTGGTCAGCCACGGCGGCACCATCCGTACGACGATCGGCCGGCTGCTGGGCCTGGACGCGTACGACTGGGAGGGCCTGGGCGGGCTCTCCAACTGCTGCTGGTCCGTCCTCGGCGAGGGCGCGCGCGGCTGGCGTCTGATGGAGCACAACGCCGGCACGCTGCCGGAACCGGTGCTCGGCGACGACGACTGAGGCCGCCTCAGGGCGGCTCCCGCCCGGCTCCGTCCGGGCTCCCCTGCGGATTTCACTTTCCGGCTGGTCACAGGCTAGAGTTCTTCTTGTTCGCAGCGAAGAACGCCGGAAACGGGGGGAACGCGGCGGAGAGCGGGGCTATAGCTCAGTTGGTAGAGCGCCTGCATGGCATGCAGGAGGTCAGGAGTTCAATTCTCCTTAGCTCCACAATTTGGATCCCGTCCCCAACAGGGGGCGGGATCCTTCCGTTTGTTCCTCCGGTGCCTGCTGACCTGCCCCGTACCCGCGTGGCAGAATCGGGACCGCCGGAGGGGGAGTCGACGGCCCGACGCGGGAGGGAGTCGCTGACGGATGGGTGCACACCGGCGGCGGTGCGACTGGTGCAACAACGGCACGCCGATCGTGCGGGACATGGACCCGGTCAACCCCGACTACCAGTACTGGTGCGAGGAATGCGCTCGGGCGCTGATCATAAAGGGCGACCCGATCGAGACGTACCGCGAGCTGGAGGGGGAGCCGATCTATGGGCGGCTGCTCGACGAGCACTGCACGCTCAAGCGGTTCTACCAGTTCGCGAGGGCGTGAGCCCGGCGGCGCCGCGACGGACAACAGGTACGAAACGGGCAAACCCGAGTGCCTGGAAACCGATTTTTGGACCTGGGCCATGACCGTGTAATGTTCTCGATGTCGCCAGGGGGAACCGGCAAGGGAAACCGAGCAGGGGCCCGGCGGCAGAGAGAAGCAAGGGGCTATAGCTCAGTTGGTAGAGCGCCTGCATGGCATGCAGGAGGTCAGGAGTTCAATTCTCCTTAGCTCCACAGAAGAGAAGCGGGCCACCCGGATCGGGTGGCCCGCTTCTCGTTGTGCGGAACGGTCGAGCGGCCGCCGGACCCGCTGCGGTACCCTGGCGCCATGCGTGCCGTACGCCTTCTGCTTACCGAGCCGCGCTGATCAGTACCGACCCGAGACGGTCGGCATCGGCGCGGCGCCCCCTCCTGTGCGAGGGGTTTTTTCGTTTGGGCAGGCAGAGACGGCAGAGACGATCGATGGAGCTTCAGAAATCATGAGCGAGACGAACACCCCGGCCCCCGAGGCGGCCGAGGCGCACCGTTACACGGCTGCCATGGCCGCCGACATCGAGGCACGCTGGCAGGACGTATGGGACGCGCAGGGCACGTACGAGGCCCCGAACCCGTCCGGTGACCTGGCCGGTGACGCGTCGGTCGTCGCGCGCCCCAAGAAGTTCATCATGGACATGTTCCCGTACCCGTCCGGCGCCGGCCTGCACGTCGGCCACCCGCTGGGGTACATCGCCACCGACGTCTACGCCCGCCACCAGCGGATGAGCGGCCACAACGTCCTGCACACCCTGGGCTTCGACGCCTTCGGCCTGCCGGCCGAGCAGTACGCCGTGCAGACCGGCACGCACCCGCGCGTGTCCACCGAGGCGAACATCGAGAACATGAAGGTCCAGCTGCGCCGGCTGGGCCTGGGCCACGACAAGCGCCGCTCGTTCGCGACGATCGACCCGGACTACTACAAGTGGACCCAGTGGATCTTCCTGCAGATCTACAACTCCTGGTACGACGCGGACGCGGCCAAGGCGCGCCCGATCGCCGAGCTGGTCGCCGCCTTCGAGGACGGCTCCCGTGAGGTCCCCGGGGGCCGCTCCTGGGCCGCGCTGACCGCGGGCGAGCGGGCCGACGTGCTGAACGAGCACCGGCTGGCGTACGCCTCGGACGCGCCCGTCAACTGGTGCCCCGGGCTGGGCACCGTACTGGCCAACGAGGAGGTCACCGCGGACGGCCGCTCCGAGCGCGGCAACTTCCCGGTCTTCAAGTCCAAGCTGAGCCAGTGGAACATGCGGATCACCGCCTACGCGGACCGCCTGATCGACGACCTGGACGCGCTGGACTGGCCCGAGGCCATCAAGCTGCAGCAGCGCAACTGGATCGGCCGCAGCGAGGGCGCCCGCGTCGACTTCGCGGTCGGCGACGACGCCATCACGGTGTTCACCACGCGCCCCGACACCCTGTTCGGCGCCACCTACATGGTGCTGGCGCCCGAGCACGCGCTGGTCGAGAAGATCGTCCCGGCCGAGTGGCCCGAGGGCACGCACCAGCTGTGGACCGGCGGCGCGGCGACCCCCGGCGAGGCCGTGGACGCGTACCGCAAGCAGGCCGCCGCCAAGTCGGACGTGGAGCGGCAGGCCGAGGCCAAGGACAAGACCGGTGTCTTCACCGGCGCGTACGCGGTCAACCCGGTCAGCGGCGACCAGGTCCCCGTCTTCATCGCGGACTACGTGCTGATGGGCTACGGCACCGGCGCGATCATGGCCGTCCCGGCGCACGACGGCCGCGACTTCGAGTTCGCGCGCGCCTTCGAGCTGCCGATGCGCTGCGTCGTGGAGCCCTCGGACGACCGCGACGCCGACCCGGCGGAGTGGGAGGACGCGTTCTCCTCGTACGACGGCACCATCGTGAACTCGACCGGCGAGGGCGTCTCCCTGGACGGCCTGGGCGTCGTCGAGGCGAAGGCCGCCATCACGGCCTGGCTGGCAGAGCGGGGCATCGGCGAGGGAACCGTCAACTTCCGGCTGCGCGACTGGCTGTTCAGCCGCCAGCGCTACTGGGGCGAGCCCTTCCCGATCGTCTACGACGAGGACGGCGTCGCGCACCCGCTGCCCGCCTCGATGCTGCCGCTGGAACTGCCCGAGGTCGAGGACTACTCGCCGCGCACCTTCGAGCCGGACGACGCCGCCTCGAAGCCGGAGACCCCGCTGTCGCGGAACGAAGAGTGGGTCAACGTCGAGCTGGACCTGGGCGACGGGCGCGGGCTGCGCTCGTACCGCCGCGAGACCAACACCATGCCCAACTGGGCCGGTTCCTGCTGGTACGAGCTGCGCTACCTGGACCCGAACAACGCCTCGGCGCTGGTCGACCCGGAGATCGAGCAGTACTGGATGGGTCCGCGCGAGGGCGCTCCGCACGGCGGCGTCGACCTGTACGTGGGCGGCGCCGAGCACGCGGTGCTGCACCTGCTGTACGCGCGCTTCTGGTCCAAGGTGCTGTTCGACCTGGGCCACGTGTCGTCGGCCGAGCCGTTCCACAAGCTGTTCAACCAGGGCATGATCCAGGCGTACGCCTACACCGACGCGCGCGGCGTGTACGTCCCGGCGGCCGAGGTCGAGGAGCGCGACGGCGGCTGGTTCTTCCAGGGCGAGCCGGTCAAGCGCGAGCACGGCAAGATGGGCAAGTCCCTGAAGAACGCCGTCACCCCGGACGAGATCTGCGAGGAGTACGGCGCGGACACCCTGCGCCTGTACGAGATGGCGATGGGCCCGCTGGACGTCTCCCGTCCGTGGGACACCCGGGCCGTGGTGGGCCAGTACCGGCTGCTGCAGCGCCTGTGGCGCAACATCGTGGACGAGGAGACCGGCGCCGTGACGGTCGTCGACTCCGAGCCGGGCGAGGACACCCTGCGCGCGCTGCACAAGGCGATCGACGGGGCCGGCGCGGACATGGCGGGGCTGCGCTTCAACACCGCCATCGCCAAGATCACCGAGCTGAACAACTTCCTGACCAAGGCCGGGCGGCCGCTGGAGCGCTCGGTCGCGGAGCGGCTGGTGCTGCTGGTCGCCCCGCTGGCCCCGCACATCGCGGAGGAGCTGTGGCGCCGCCTGGGCCACGCCGACTCGGTGGTCCACCAGGACTTCCCGGTCGCGGACCCGGCGTACGTCGTGGACGAGAGCGTGACCTGCGTCGTCCAGATCAAGGGCAAGGTCAAGGCGCGTCTGGAGGTTCCGCCGACGATCTCCGAGGGCGACCTGGAGCAGCTGGCGCTGGCCGACGGGGCGGTCGTGGCGGCGCTGGGCGGGGCCGAGATCCGCAAGGTGATCGTGCGCGCTCCGAAGCTGGTGAACATCGTCGTGTGACGGTCGTCGAAGCTGGTGGGCATCGTCATGTGACGGTGGTCGAAGCTGGTGGGCATCGTCATGTGACGGTCTTCGTGTGACGTATGACCCCGGTGACCATGGTCTAGGGGTTGTCCCGTACGGGCAGGTTGGGGGTTCGATTGGAACCCCCGGCCTGCCCGTGGCGTTTACCGTGGAGAGGACGGAGACGGCAGGGGAAGGGAGCCTCTCATGGAGGCGGGCGTGTTGATCATCATCTTTGCCCTGTTGGTGCTGTTCGCCTTCCTGGGGCTGGGTGCCTGGGCCGCCGTGAAGGCGGTCGGGGCGGCGAAGCGCGGGGTGGACCGTACGATCACCCAGGCCCGCCGGACCGTGGAGGACACGGCGCTGAAGGCCAAGAGCTTCGGTCAGGTCGGCGTGGCGGGGGCGCTGGCGCAGCTGCGGCTGGACCTGCGGACGTCGATGAGGGCCACGCAGCAGGCGCTTTACCAGGGCGTCCAGGCGGATGCCTCCCTGCAGGAGTCGATCGGGCTGTTCGAGCGGCTCAGCGCGCACGGCTACGAGCTGGACGACGAGCTGAAGCGGCTGGAGCAGGAGCCGGACCGGGCGCGGACCGGCGCGATGCTGCCCGAGCTCAAGGAACGGACCGCCCAGATCACGGAGGCGGCGGACTCGCTGCGGTGGGCCGCCCGCGATCGGGCACGGCGCTTCGCCGAGGACGACCTGTCGTCGCTGTCGGCGCAGATCGAGGTCGAATCGGGGGCGCTGCGGGACTGGTCCCGCGAATCGGTGGACGACCTGGCGGCGGCGGCCGCGGCCTGGGACGCCCAGCAGCCGTCGGCGGGGCGCGCGGGGTCCACCGGGCCCGCTGCCGGGTCCACGCGTCGGTCCCCCGAGTCCCCGGCGGCCCTGAATCCGACACCCCCGAAGACCGGGTACCCGTGGCAGAAGGCGCCGCGGCCGGAGACGACGACCTGAACCGCGGGCGCTGAGCGGCGGCGACACGGCACCCTTCCCGGTCCCCTGGCCAGGGCCGGGCTGCCGTCACACCCCCACTGGCGGTAACCTCCGGCTCATGTCCCGCCATGTCGCGATCGTCACCGATTCCACGGCCTACCTGCCCCAACCGGCCATGTCGCGGCACGGAATCACCTCCGTCCCGCTGACCGTGGTCCTCGGCGACGAGGCCCTCGAAGAGGGCACCGAGATCTCGGCCCGCAGCCTCGCCCTGGCCCTGCAGAAGCGCCGCCCGGTCACGACCTCCCGGCCCAGCCCGGAGGAGTTCGTACGGGCCTACCGGGCGGCCGCGGAGGCCGGTGCGACCGGCATCGTGAGCCTGCACCTGTCCGCCGAGTTCTCCGGCACCTACGACGCAGCCGTCGTCGCCGCCAAGACCGCCCCGGTACCCGTCCGCGTCGTCGACACCGGCATGGTCGCGATGGCCCTGGGCTTCTGCGCCCTCGCCGCCGCCGAGGTCGCCGAAACCGGCGGTTCCGTCGACGAGGCCGTGGCCGCCGCCGAGAAGCGGGCCGCCGACATGTCCGCGTACTTCTACGTCGACACCCTCGACTACCTGCGCCGCGGCGGGCGCATCGGGGCCGCCCAGGCCCTCCTCGGCTCGGCCCTCGCCGTCAAGCCGCTGCTCACCCTGGAAGGCGGGCGGATCGAAATGCTGGAGAAGGTGCGTACGGCGTCCAAGGCCATCGCCCGCCTGGAGGAGCTGGCCGTGGAGCGGGCCGGGGCGGGCAGCGTCGACGTGGCCGTGCACCACCTCGCGGCGCCCGAGCGGGCCGAGAAGCTGGCGCAGAGGCTGCGCGAGCGCATCCCCGGGCTGGTCGAACTGCACGTCAGCGAGGTCGGGGCGGTGATCGGCGCGCACACCGGACCGGGGCTGCTGGCGGCGGTCGTCTCCCCCCGCTGATCACCGGAACGAGTGGCGGAGTTATCCACAGCGGCCGGGATTTCCACCGGAATTGATAACTCCGAACCGGGGTCGGGATTCGCCCCTACCGTCGTGCCATGACTCTTCGCACACGTACCTCGCCCTCATCGCCCCCCTCCTCCGGAGCCACCAGCGGTCCCGGCCGGTCCCGGCTTTCCGACGGGCGGCTGCGCCACCGCCGGGCGCGTCCGCGCGCCCGTCACCCCGAGCCCGCTGCGGTGCGGCTCCGGGCCGAAGCCCTGCTGGGCGGGGGCCCGCAGCCACCGCCGCAGTCCCCGCCGCCGGAGGCGGGTCCGAGTCCGGGGCCCGCCATCCGGTCCGTGGCCGACCCGCCGCCCGGCGAGACGCCGTTGGGGGTGCCGCCGCCCCGGCAGGCCCCGCTGTCCGGGGGAGCTGCGCTGCGGCTCGCGCTGTCGGAGCGGCTGCCGCTGTGGCTGCAGGCCCGGTGCGCGGTGGAGCCGCGCACGGTGGCCGCCGTGGGGGTGGTGCTGGCCGCCGCCGTGGCCTTCGGGGCGCAGCAGTACTGGACGGCCCGGCCGCAGCCGGTGACCGCGCCCACGGTGGTCGCCCCGGCCACGGCACCCGCTCCGGCGGCGAGCCCCGGGCCGGCCGCCGCCGCGGGAGGCGGCGGTGCGCGGATCGTGGTGGACGTCAGCGGCAAGGTGCGTGACCCGGGGGTGCGGCGGCTGCCCGCCGGGGCGCGGGTCGAGGACGCGCTGGCCGCAGCGGGGGGAGTGCGGCCCGGTACGGATGTCAGCGGGCTCAACCGGGCCCGGGTGCTGGTCGACGGCGAGCAGGTGGTGGTGGGCGCCCCGGCGCAGCCCGCTCAGGGCGGGCCCGGGGCCGGCGCGGGCCCGGGCGGGGGTGCCGGTGGTGCGGCCGGGCCGCTGAGTCTCGGCACGGCGACCGTGGAGCAGCTGGACGGCCTGCCCGGAGTCGGCCCGGTGCTGGCGCAGCACATCGTGGAGTTCCGGACCGCCCGGGGCGGCTTCCGCTCGGTGGAGGAGCTCCGGCAGGTCGACGGCATCGGGGAGCGGCGCTTCGCCGACCTGCGCAAGCTGGTGCGGCCGTGAAGGGACCCGAGGGCCCGGCTCCGGTGGATCTGCGCCTGGTGGTGCCGGCGGTGGCCGCCTGGGCGGCCGCCGCCCTCGCCCTCGACGCACCGCCCCACTGGACCGCCGCCGGGGCAGGGCTGGGGATCCTCGGCGCGGGGCTGCTGCTCCTGGCCGCCTGCCGGCGTCCGGAGTCGCTGTGGCGGATCGGCCCGGCCGCGGCCGCCGTCCTGCTCTGCGCGGCCGCCGGGGCCGGGGTGGCCGGCCTCCAGCGGGCAGAGGCGCGGGCCGGGCCGGTCGTGGGGCTCGCGGGGGAGCACGCCCGGGTCCTCGCCGAGCTCACCGTCGGCTCCGACCCACGGTCCGCGCGCGGCGGGAGCGGCCCGCCCGTGGTGGTCCTGGACGCGGTGCTGACCCGGGTGACCGCCCCCGACGGAACGCGGACCCGGGTCGATACCCCCGTGCGGGTGCTGGCCGGGCATCCACAGTGGGCCCGGCTGCAGCCCTCCACCCGGATCGCGGTCGTCGCCCGGCTGGCCCCGGGCCGGGCCGGGGAGCGGGCCGTGGCACTGCTGCGCCCCGCGGGGGACACCCCGCCGCGGGTGACCGGCGGGCCCGACACCGTCCAGCGGATCGCCGGGCGGCTGCGGGCCGGGCTGCGCGAGGCCACCGAGGGGCTCGCCCCGGACGCGCGGGCCCTGCTGCCGGGGCTGGTCGTCGGGGACACCTCCCGGGTGCCGCCCGATCTGGACGAGGCGTTCCGGGCCACCGACCTGCTGCACCTGCTGGCCGTTTCCGGGTCCAACCTGACCGTGGTGCTGTTCCTGCTCATCGGCGCGCCCGCCGCCGCGCAGCGCGCCGAGAGGGGCGGTCTGGCGCCCCGCCTGGGGCTGTCCCTGCGGGCGACCGCCCTGTGCGGGGCGGCGCTGACCGTGGTGTTCGTCGTGGTGTGCCGGCCGGAGCCGAGCGTGCTGAGGGCTGCGGCCTGCGGGGCGGTCACCCTGCTGGCCATCGCCACCGGGAGGCGCAGGTCACTGATCCCCGCCCTGGCGGCCGCGGCCCTGCTGCTGGTGCTCCACGATCCGTGGCTCTCCCGCAGCCCCGGGTTCCTGCTCTCGGTCCTGGCCACCGGGTCCCTGCTCACGCTCGGCCCGCGCTGGAGCGCGGCCCTGCGGCGGCGCGGGATGCGGCCCCGGCTCGCCGAGGCACTGGGCGCGGCCGCGGCCGCCCAGGCGGTCTGCGCGCCGGTGGTCGCCGTGCTCTCCGCCCGGGTGAGCCTGGTCGCCGTGCCGTGCAATCTGCTGGCCGAGCTCGCGGCGGGCCCGGCGACCGTGCTTGGCTTCGCGGCGCTCGCGGCGGCGCCGCTGTGCATGCCCGTCGCCGAGCTGCTCGCCCGGTGCGCGGGGGTGCCGGCCGGGTGGATCGCCGGCGTGGCCCGGGCCGGGGCCCGGCTGCCGGGTGCGGAGCTGGCCTGGCCGGGCGGGCTCGCCGGGGGAGTGCTGCTGGCCGTCGCCACCCTGGCCGTGGTGGGGATCGGCGCGCGGATCCGCCGCCGGCCGTGGGTGTGCTCCGCCCTGGCCGTGCTGCTGCTCCTGGCCGTGCTGCGGCCGCCGCAGTTGACCCGTACGCTCACCCGCTGGCCGCCGCCCGACTGGAGTTACGTGCAGTGCGCGGTGGGCCAGGGTGACGCCGCCGTGCTCTCCGTCGGCCCGGGCACGGCCGTGGTGGTGGACGCCGGTCCGGAGCCGGGACCGGTGGACGCGTGCCTGCGCGCTCTGGGCGTGAGCCGGGTGCCCCTGCTCCTGCTGACGCACTTTCACGCGGACCACGTCGGCGGCCTGTCCGGGGTGCTGCGGGGCCGGGCCGTGGGTGTGATTCAGACCACCACGCTGGAAGAGCCGTCCGCTCAGGCCGCCTTCGTCCGGCGGACCGCCGCGGCGGCGCGCGTACCCGTCGCGGCGGCCTCGGCGGGCGAGCGGCGCCGGACCGGGCCCCTGCAGTGGCAGGTGCTGTGGCCCCCGCCCGACGGGCCGCGGCCGGAGGGGCCCAACGATGCCAGCGTCGCCCTGCTGGTCCGCGGCGCGGGCCTGACCCTGCTGTTGCTCGGGGATCTCGAACCGCCTTCGCAGGAAGCCCTTTTGAGGGCCCATCCGGAACTGGGACCGGTGGATGTCCTCAAGGTCGCGCACCACGGCTCCGCCCATCAGGACCCCGGCCTCCAGGCCCGTGTCCGGCCCCGGCTCGCGCTCGTCCCGGTCGGCGAGGACAACCGGTACGGGCACCCCGCGCCGGGTACGCTCGCGCGGCTGCGGGCCATGGGTGCGACCGTGCTGCGCACCGATACCGACGGTTCGATCGCGGTGGCCGGGAGCGGTCCGGGGATGCGGGCGTTCCCCTCGATTCGGCGGCGGCGCCGACACGGGCATACCGGACACTGCCTTTCCGTTTGCCCGCAACCCGACAGCATGATCGAATGCGTCTTCGCCAGAGCGGTACAAGTCCACAGAGCACGGGGGTGCCTCAACCATGTTCGGTCGCCGAAGAGGGATGGAGACGGCCGGAAGCGCCGGTTCGCACACGTCCGCCACGCTGACGCTGCCCCATACGGCGCGGCTGCTCAGCTGTCGCGTCCTCGACACCGTCCACCAACCGGTCAGGCAGGCGAAGTTCGAGGTGACCGACCCGATCGGCCGGCGCGTCGTCAGCGGCGAGACCGACCCGTACGGCGGGTTCACCGCGGCCGTTCCGGAGGGCGAGTACCGGCTCTCCGTCACCGCCGAGGGCTACGCGCCGTTCCACGGGGCGACCCTGGTCGGGGACCCGGGCCAGCCCGGCACGGGGGAGATCGTCCTCGACGCCGTGGAGCCGCCGCTGTTGCCGGCGCCCGGCCACTGGGAGCTCGACCCGGCGCATTCGTCGATCGCCTTCACCGCCCAGCACATCGGCTTCGCCAAGATCCGCGGCCGGTTCAACACCTTCGCCGGCGGGGTGCGGATAGCCGACCGCATGGAGGACTCCTCCATGCACGTGATCATCGACGCGGCGAGCATCGACACCGGCCTGCGGATGCGGGACGACCACCTGCGGTCCGCCGACTTCCTGGACGCGGCCCGGCATCCGACGGTCGAGTTCTACAGCGAGCGGTTCATCCACCGCAGCGGCAGCCGATGGGCCGTCGCGGGGGCCCTGACCCTGCACGGGGCCAGCCGCTCGGTGACGCTGGACACCGAATACCTGGGCCTCGGGACGGGGTTGGAGGGCGAACCGCGCGCGGCCTGCCGGGCCACCGCCGAACTGCACCGCGAGGACTTCGGCGTGAACTGGCAGTCCGTGCTGGCCCAGGGCATAGCGGCGATCGGTTCGAGCGTGGAAGTGGTGCTGGACGTCCAGATCGTGCACAAGGCCTAGCCAGGGGGCTACGGGGCTTCCAGCCAGCCCTCGTACTCGGCGGCGAGGGCGTCCAGCGCCGTGGTGTCGAGCCGTTCCTGCGGGTCCTCGACGACCACCAGCCACTGGGCGTCCTCGGCGTCGTCCTCCCCGGCGAGGGCGTCGCGGAACAGCTGCGGCTCCTCGGGGAGGCCGAAGCGGTCCGCGGCCTCCTGGGCCACCTCCTCGGCGGCGTCGCGGTCGGGCAGGACCAGTACATGTCGCACGTTCACCCGGTCATTCTCCGGGATGCGGTGGGGGAGGCAGCGGTGCGGGGGGCTGTCAGTGCGGCGTGGGATGCTGGACGCGATGGCCACCAGGAAGAACTCCACCGACGATCCGCTCGCCCCGCTCACCCTCGCGGTGGGGCAGGAGGACCTGCTGCTCGACCGCGCCGTACGGGAGGTGGTGGCGGCCGCCCGGGCCGTTGACGCCGATACGGACGTGCGCGACCTCGCCCCGGAGCAGCTCCAGCCCGGCACGCTCGCCGAGCTGACCAGCCCCTCGCTCTTCTCCGAGCGCAAGGTGCTGGTCGTACGCAATGCGCAGGACCTGTCCGCCGACACGGTCAAGGAGGTCAAGGCGTACCTCGCGGCGCCGTTCGAGGAGATCATCCTCGTGCTCCTCCACGCCGGCGGGGTCAAGGGCAAGGGGTTGCTGGACGCGGCGCGCAAGGCCGGGGCCCGGGAGATCGCCTGCCCGAAGATGACGAAGGCGGCGGACCGGCTGGCGTTCGTGCGGGGCGAGTTCCGCACGCTGGGCCGGTCGGCGACTCCGGAGGCCTGCCAGACGCTGGTCGACGCGATCGGCAGCGATCTGCGGGAGCTGGCGAGTGCGGCCGCGCAGCTGTGCGCTGACGTCGAGGGCACGATCGACGAATCCGTGGTCGGGCGGTACTACACGGGCCGGGCCGAGGCCTCCAGCTTCACGGTCGCCGACCGGGCGGTCGAGGGGCGGGCGGCGGAGGCCCTCGAAGCCCTGCGCTGGTCCCTGTCCACGGGGGTGGCGCCGGTGCTGATCACCAGCGCGCTGGCGCAGGCGGTGCGGGCCATCGGCAAGCTGGCCTCCGCCCCGCGCGGCGCCCGCCCCGGCGATCTCGCCCGGGACCTCGGCATGCCCCCCTGGAAGATCGACCGGGTCCGCCAGCAGATGCGCGGCTGGTCGGCGGACGGCGTCGCCGACGCCCTGCGCGCCGTCGCCGCGGCCGACGCCGGCGTCAAGGGCGGCGGAGACGATCCGGGGTACGCCCTGGAAAAGGCGGTCGTGGCCGTGGCACGGGCCGCCCGCCCCCAGCGCCGGTAACCGGCCCGGTGCCGGTAACCGGCCCGGCGCCGGTGACCCGACCGCGTCTCGCCGGTCGCCGGCCGGTCCGACCGTCGGCCGGCGACCGCCGGACCGTCCCGGGCAAGGCGAAGGCCCCGGGAGCCGCCCTGGGGAAGGGAGGCTCTCGGGGCCTTCGTTACTTCTTGTTGCGCCGCACCCGCGTGGCGAACGCTTCGTGTGCGGCGCGGGGTGCCGGTCAGGAGCGGGAGAGAGGGCCCGCTGGATCCGTTCCGGCGATCACATCAGAGCTCAGCCCTGGAGGGAGGCAACCTTGGTGGCCAGCGCCGACTTCTTGTTGGCGGCGGCGTTCTTGTGGATGACACCCTTCGAGACAGCCTTGTCGAGCGCACGCGCGGCGGCGCGAGAAGCCACGGTGGCCTTCTCGACGTCACCCGCGGCCACGGCCTCGCGGGCCTTGCGGATCGCGGTCTTGAGCGAAGACTTGACGGCCTTGTTGCGCAGGCGCGCCTTCTCGTTCGTCTTGTTCCGCTTGATCTGGGACTTGATGTTCGCCACGAAAGAGCCTTTTCAGGTTCAGAGTTTGATCTTCGGATTGTGTCCCGACAGCTGAGAGGGCATACGAGACACAGCTGCCCAGGCTACCAGGCGCGCTCCGACCGGCCCAAACCGAGCGCATCGCCCCGTCCATGGGACCATGGGAGCCTGCGTACAGATCCGACGAGAGCCGGAAACGCTTCCGACTGCGACCCGAGAATCAGGACA
Organism: Streptomyces sp. NPDC002181; assembly: GCF_042890485.1. Taxonomy (NCBI): domain Bacteria; kingdom Bacillati; phylum Actinomycetota; class Actinomycetes; order Kitasatosporales; family Streptomycetaceae; genus Streptomyces; species Streptomyces sp. NPDC002181. Next base: position 420,510 of record NZ_JBIASC010000004.1, read on the forward strand.
CTGCGTGCCCGCGATCCCCAGCCACGTGCCCGAGCCGAGCCGTACCGACCCGGCGCTGATCCGCAATTTCTGCATCATCGCGCACATCGACCACGGCAAGTCGACGCTCGCCGACCGGATGCTCCAGCTCACCGGCGTCGTCGACCAGCGGCAGATGCGCGCCCAGTACCTCGACCGCATGGACATCGAGCGTGAGCGCGGCATCACGATCAAGTCCCAGGCGGTCCGACTGCCCTGGGCGCCCACCGTGGGCGAGGGCCAGGGCAAGACGCACATCCTCAACATGATCGACACCCCCGGGCACGTCGACTTCACGTACGAGGTCTCGCGCTCCCTCGCCGCCTGCGAGGGCACCGTCCTCCTCGTGGACGCCGCACAGGGCATCGAGGCCCAGACCCTCGCCAACCTGTACCTGGCGATGGAGAACGACCTCGCGATCGTCCCCGTCCTGAACAAGATCGACCTGCCGGCGGCCCAGCCGGAGAAGTTCGCCGAGGAGCTCGCGAACCTGGTCGGCTGCCAGCCCGAGGACGTGCTGCGGGTCTCCGCGAAGACCGGCCTCGGCGTGGACGCCCTGCTTGACAAGGTCGTCGCCACCGTCCCGGCCCCGGTCGGCGTCAAGGACGCCCCCGCCCGCGCGATGATCTTCGACTCGGTCTACGACTCGTACCGCGGCGTCGTCACGTACGTCCGTGTGGTCGACGGCCAGCTCAACAAGCGCGAGCGCATCCGGATGATGTCCACCGGTGCCACGCACGAGCTGCTGGAGATCGGTGTCTCCTCCCCGGAGATGACCCCGGCCGACGGCATCGGCGTCGGCGAGGTGGGTTACATCATCACCGGCGTGAAGGACGTCCGTCAGTCCAAGGTCGGTGACACGATCACCAGCCTGCACAACGGCGCGACCGAGGCCCTCGGCGGCTACAAGGACCCGAAGCCGATGGTCTTCTCGGGCCTCTACCCGCTCGACGGCTCCGAGTACCCCGACCTGCGCGAGGCCCTGGACAAGCTCCAGCTCAACGACGCCGCGCTCGTCTACGAGCCGGAGACCTCGGCGGCGCTCGGCTTCGGCTTCCGCGTCGGCTTCCTCGGCCTGCTGCACCTGGACGTGGTCCGTGAGCGCCTGGAGCGCGAGTTCGGCCTCGACCTGATCGCCACCGCGCCGAACGTGGTCTACCGGGTCGTCCTGGAGGACGGCAAGGAAGTCCAGGTCACCAACCCGAGCGAGTTCCCCGAGGGCAAGATCTCGGACGTGTTCGAGCCGGTCGTCCGGGCCACCGTCCTCGCGCCCACCGAGTTCATCGGCGCGATCATGGAGCTCTGCCAGACCCGCCGCGGCACCCTGCTCGGCATGGACTACCTCTCCGAGGACCGTGTCGAGATCCGCTACACCCTCCCCCTCGCGGAGATCGTCTTCGACTTCTTCGACCAGCTGAAGTCCAAGACGCGCGGTTACGCCTCCCTCGACTACGAGCCCACCGGCGAGCAGTCCGGCAGCCTCGTCAAGGTCGACATCCTGCTGCACGGCGACAAGGTCGACGCCTTCTCCGCCGTCACCCACAAGGACGCGGCGTACGCGTACGGCGTGCGCCTCGTCGCCAAGCTGCGCGAGCTCATCCCGCGGCAGGCCTTCGAGGTGCCGATCCAGGCGGCCGTCGGCTCGCGCGTCATCGCCCGCGAGACCATCCGCGCCATCCGCAAGGACGTCCTCGCCAAGTGCTACGGCGGTGACATCTCCCGTAAGCGGAAGCTGCTGGAGAAGCAGAAGGAAGGCAAGAAGCGCATGAAGATGGTCGGCTCGGTGGAGGTGCCCCAGGAGGCCTTCATCGCCGTCCTCTCCAGCGACGAGTCCGCGGGCAAGAAGAAGTAGTCCGCGGCGGGCGCCGCAGAGCAGTGCCATACGGAACGGGCCCCCACGCCGACGCGCGGGGGCCTGTTTCGTTATGAATCGGCCGCTCGCGGACCCTTACGCGTCGGCCGGAGGACACCTAGTCTGATAACTGCTCGATGGTTACTCGCCAGTTACAAGCCCCTGAATGACAGGCCCTGCCGCGTGGTCCGGAGGACGTCCGTGAGCGACACACAGACCTTGATCGAGAACCGCCCGCCCACCGTGGCGGCCCTCTTCCTTGAGCGTGTCGCCGCCACGCCGAACGCCGAGGCATACCGGTTCCCGGTGCCCGCGGCCGGCGGCAGCGGCCCCGACGACTGGAAGTCGCTGAGCTGGGGCCAGGCGGCCGAGCGGGTCTTCGGCATCGCCGCCGGCCTGCTGGAGCTGGGCCTGGGACCCGAGGACCGGGTCGCGCTCGCCTCCAACACCCGCGTCGAGTGGATCCTCGCGGACCTCGGCGTCATGTGCGCCGGCGGCGCGGTCACCACGATCTACCCCAGCACCAACGCCGAGGAGTCGGCGTTCATCCTCTCCGACTCCGCCAGCCGCGTGCTGATCGCCGAGGACGCCTCCCAGCTCGCCAAGGCCCGCGAACGCCGCGCCGACCTGCCCGAGCTCGCCCACGTCGTGGTCGTGGAGGCCGCCGACGCGGTGCCCGCCCCCGGAGATCCGGAGGGCTGGGTGCTCTCCCTCGCCGACCTGGAGGCCCGCGGCACGGCCTACCTCGCCAAGCACCCCGAGGCGGTCAAGGAGCGCATCGGCGCCATCACCGCCGACCAGCTCGCCACGCTCATCTACACCTCGGGCACCACCGGCCGCCCCAAGGGCGTACGCCTGCCGCACGACAACTGGTCGTACATGGCCAAGGCCACCGTCGCCACCGGCATGATCTCCAGCACCGACGTCCAGTACCTGTGGCTGCCCCTCGCGCACGTCTTCGGCAAGGTCCTGACCTCCGGCCAGATCGAGGTCGGACACGTCACGGCCGTCGACGGCCGCATCGACAAGATCATCGAGAACCTTCCGGTCGTCCAGCCCACCTACATGGCGGCCGTCCCCCGCATCTTCGAGAAGGTCTACAACGGGGTCGCGGCCAAGGCCCGGGCCGGCGGCGGCGCCAAGTACAAGATCTTCCAGTGGTCGGTCGGCGTGGCCCGCGAGTACGCCAAGACCACCCAGGACAACTACCGGCGCACCGGCAGCCCCGCGGTCCCCTTCGGCCTCGCCACCAAACACAAGATCGCCGACGCGCTCGTCTACTCCAAGCTGCGCGAAGCCTTCGGCGGCCGGCTGCGCGCCGCCGTCTCCGGCGCCTCCGCCCTGGCCCCCGAGATCGGCTACTTCTTCGCCGGCGCCGGCATCAACATCCTGGAGGGTTACGGCCTCACCGAGTCCAGCGCGGCCTCCTTCGTCAACCCCGGCGAGGCCTACCGCACCGGCACCGTCGGCAAGCCGCTCCCCGGCACCGAGGTCCGCATCGCCGACGACGGCGAGATCCTGCTGCGCGGCCCCGGCATCATGCAGGGCTACCACCTCCAGCCCGAGAAGACCGCCGAGGTGCTGGAGGAGGACGGCTGGCTGCACACGGGCGACATCGGCGAGCTCTCGCCCGACGGCTACCTGCGCATCACGGACCGCAAGAAGGACCTGATCAAGACCTCGAACGGCAAGTACGTCGCGCCGGCCGAGATCGAGGGCCGGTTCAAGGCGATCTGCCCGTACGTGTCGAGCATCGTCGTGCACGGCGCCGACCGGAACTTCTGCGCCGCCCTGGTCGCGCTCGACGAGCCGTCGATCATGGTCTGGGCCGCCGAGAACGGGCTGGAGGGCAAGACGTACGGCGAGGTCCTGGCCGCTGCCGAGACGAACCGGCTGATCGAGACGTACGTCCAGACCCTGAACGAGGGCCTCCAGCGCTGGCAGACCATCAAGAAGTTCCGGATCCTGCCCCGCGACCTCGACGTGGAGCACGGCGACCTCACGCCCAGCCTCAAGCTGAAGCGGCCGGCCGTCGAGCGTGAGTTCAAGCACCTGATCGACGAGATGTACGAGGGCTCGCGCGAGGCGTAGCGCGGCGGCGGGCGGCCGGGGGCCGCGCGGGGCCCGTACGAGGGACCCGGGGGCGGCGGCGCGCGGCCGGGCCCCCGGCCCGGGTGCGGGACAATGGGGGCATGCCTTCCGCACTGCCCGACGGTGAACCCATGCCCGAAGACGGCTCGCTGCCGTCGCACGCCCTGGCGGGCGCCGGGGACCGGCCCCTCGGGTTCTACCTGCACGTCCCGTACTGCGCCACGCGGTGCGGGTACTGCGACTTCAACACGTACACCGCGACCGAGCTGCGCGGCACCGGCGGCGTGCTCGCCTCCCGGGAGAACTACGCCGACACCCTGATCGACGAGGTCCGCCTCGCCCGCAAGGTGCTCGGCGACGACCCGCGGGCCGTGCGGACGGTGTTCGTGGGCGGCGGTACGCCGACGCTGCTGCCCGCCGCGGACCTCGTACGGATGCTGGCGGCGATCCGGGACGAGTTCGGGCTCGCCGAGGACGCCGAGGTCACCACGGAGGCCAATCCCGAGTCGGTGAACCCGGAGTACCTGGCGGAGCTGCGGGCCGGGGGCTTCAACCGGGTCTCCTTCGGCATGCAGAGCGCGAAGCAGCACGTCCTGAAGGTGCTCGACCGCACGCACACCCCGGGCCGGCCGGAGGCCTGCGTCGCGGAGGCGCGCGCGGCCGGCTTCGAGCACGTCAACCTGGACCTGATCTACGGCACGCCCGGCGAGACCGACGAGGACTGGCGGGCCTCTCTGGCCGCCGCGCTCGGGGCCGGCCCGGACCACATCAGCGCGTACGCGCTGATCGTGGAGGAGGGCACCCAGCTGGCCCGGCGGATCCGCCGCGGCGAGGTCCCGATGACGGACGACGACGTGCACGCCGACCGGTACCTGATCGCGGACTCGGTGATGGCCGGCGCCGGGTACGACTGGTACGAGGTCTCGAACTGGGCCACCTCGGAGGCGGGCCGCTGCCTGCACAACGAGCTGTACTGGCGCGGCGCCGACTGGTGGGGCGCCGGCCCCGGAGCCCACAGCCACGTGGGCGGGGTCCGCTGGTGGAACGTGAAGCACCCCGGCGCCTACGCCGCCGCCCTCGCGGAGGGCCGCTCCCCGGGCGCGGGCCGCGAGCTCCTCTCCGAGGAGGACCGCCGGGTGGAGCGGATCCTGCTGGAGCTGCGCCTGGTGGACGGCGTACCGCTGTCCCTGCTGGCCCCGGCCGGCCTCGCGGCCTCCCGCAAGGCCCTCGCGGACGGGCTCCTGGAGCCGGCGCCCTACGGGGCGGGCCGCGCCGTCCTGACCCTGCGCGGGCGGCTGCTGGCCGACGCGGTGGTCCGCGACCTGGTGGACTGACCTCCAGGGGGAGTGAACCCGTACGCGTTCCGCCGCGCCCGCCCCTATGCCGTGACGAAGTCGATCAGTTCCTCCACGCGGCCCAGCAGGACCGGCTCCAGGTCCTTGTAGGACCTCACGCGGGACAGGATGTGCTGCCAGGCGGCGCCGGTGTTCTGCGGCCAGCCCAGCGCCGCGCAGACGCCCGTCTTCCAGTCCTGGCCCGGCGGGATCACCGGCCAGGCGGGGATGCCCAGGGCGGACGGCTTCACCGCCTGCCAGACGTCCACGTACGGGTGGCCGACCACCAGGACGTCCGACGAGGTCACCGACGCCGCGATACGGGATTCCTTCGAACCCGGGACCAGGTGGTCCACCAGGACGCCCAGACGGGCGTCGGGGGCCGGGCCGAAGTCGGCGACCACCGCGGGCAGGTCGTCGACGCCCTCCAGGTACTCCACCACCACGCCCTCGATCCGCAGGTCGTCACCCCAGACCCGCTCCACCAGCTCCGCGTCGTGCCGGCCCTCCACGTAGATCCGCCCGGCCCGCGCCACGCGCGCACGCGCCCCCGGGACCGCCACCGAGCCCGAGGCCGTGCGCAAAGGGGCCGCGGGGGCCCGTGAGGGGCGGGTCAGGGTCACCACGGCGCCCTCCAGCAGGAACCCCCGCGGCTCCAGCGGGAACACCCGCCGCTTGCCGAAGCGGTCCTCCAGGGTCACGGTGCCCGCCTCGCAGGCCACCACCGCCCCGCAGAAGTCCGTACCCGCCACCTCGACCACGAGGTCGGTGTCGGCCGGAACCTCCGGCACCGGCTTGGGACGCTTCCACTGCGGGGTCAGGTCGGGGGAGTACTCGCGCATCCGGCCGAGCGTAGGAGAGCGCGCGCCCTCACAGGACCGACACGCCGAACCTCCGTGCCAGTGTGTCGCGTTGCTCACGGACGAAGCCCGCCGTGACCACCGCTCCGTGACCCGGCACGTACAGCGCGTCGTCCCCGCCCAGCGACAGCAGCCGGTCCAGCGCCGCCGGCCACTGCGCCGGCACCGCGTCGCTGCCCGCCTGCGGTTCCCCCGACTCCTCGACGAGGTCCCCGCAGAAGACCGTCTCGCGCTCGCCCGGCACGCACACCGCCAGGTCGTACGGGGAGTGCCCGGGCCCGACGTTGGCCAGCAGCGCCTGCACCCCGCCCAGCTCCAGCGTCCATTCGCCCGACACCGAATGCCGGGGCACCACCAGCAGGTCCGCGGCCTCGGCCGCCTCGGCCTCCGCCAGCCCGTGCCGGACCGCGTCGCCGCGCAGCTCCTCCCGGCCCGTCGACAGCTCCGCGTCCAGCCCGACCGCCCCGTACACCTCGGCCCCGGCGAACGCGCCCGCGCCCAGTACGTGATCGAAATGGCCGTGCGTGAATGCGATATGCGTCACGCGCCGGCCGGTCAGCCGCTCCGCCTCCGCCCGCAGCTGCGCACCTTCGCGCACGCACGAGCCCGGATCGATCAGGAGCACCGACTCGTCCCCCACCACCAGTCCCACCGTGCAGTCCCACACCGGGAGCCGTCGCCGTCCGGTCCGCCCGGTCAGCCGCTCCCAGCCCGCCTCTTCCCAACGCACGTCCATGCCGCGACGCTACCCTGGCGGGCCGCCCTTGCCAGGGGCTGACTACCCGGCCGTACACTGGCCGGGGGATCTCTGGCACTCGAACGCCCGGAGTGCCAACGAAGCAGATGAAACCGACCACGACGAGCCACGACGACCAGCTGGAGGTGTGCGCGATGCTCAGCGAACGCAGACTCGAGGTGCTGCGCGCCATCGTCCAGGACTACGTCGGGACGGAGGAGCCGGTCGGCTCCAAGGCGCTCACCGAGCGGCACCGGCTCGGCGTCTCGCCCGCCACCGTGCGCAACGACATGGCCGTGCTGGAAGAGGAGGGCTACATCGCCCAGCCCCACACCAGCGCCGGCCGGATCCCCACCGACAAGGGCTACCGGCTCTTCGTCGACAGGCTGGCGGGGGTCAAACCCCTGTCGACGCCCGAGCGCCGGGCGATCCAGAACTTCCTCGACGGCGCCGTCGACCTCGACGACGTCGTCGGCCGCACCGTGCGGCTGCTCGCGCAGCTCACCCGGCAGGTCGCCGTCGTCCAGTACCCGAGCCTGACCCGGTCGACGGTGCGCCACGTGGAGCTGCTGTCGCTGGCTCCGGCCCGGCTCATGCTCGTGCTGATCACCGACACCGGGCGGGTGGAGCAGCGCCTCGTCGACTGCCAGTCGCCGTTCGGCGAGACCTCGCTCGCCGATCTGCGGGCGCGGCTCAACAGCCGGGTCGTCGGCCGTCGGTTCACCGACGTGCCGCAGCTCGTGCAGGACCTGCCGGAGTCCTTCGAACCGGAGGACCGCGGCACGGTGTCGACCGTGCTCTCCACTCTGCTGGAGACGCTGGTCGAAGAGGCCGAGGAGCGGCTGATGATCGGCGGGACCGCCAATCTCACGCGCTTCGGACACGATTTTCCCCTGACGATCAGGCCGGTGCTCGAAGCACTGGAGGAGCAGGTCGTGCTCCTCAAGCTGCTGGGCGAGGCCAATGAGTCGGGAATGGCCGTACGGATCGGGCATGAGAATGCCTACGAGGGACTGAACTCCACGTCCGTCGTCTCCGTCGGCTACGGTTCGGGCGGCGAGACAGTCGCCAAACTCGGCGTGGTCGGACCGACCCGCATGGACTACCCCGGAACGATGGGAGCGGTACGCGCAGTGGCACGTTACGTCGGACAGATCCTGGCGGAGTCGTAAGTGGCCACGGACTACTACGCCGTTCTCGGCGTGCGCCGCGACGCATCGCAGGACGAGATCAAGAAGGCCTTCCGCCGCCTCGCCCGTGAACTCCACCCGGACGTGAATCCGGACCCGAAGACGCAGGAGCGCTTCAAGGAGATCAACGCGGCCTACGAGGTGCTCTCGGACCCGCAGAAGAAGCAGGTCTACGACCTCGGCGGCGACCCGCTGTCCTCCTCGGGCGGCGGCGCGGGCGCGGGCGGTTTCGGTGCGGGCGGCTTCGGCAACTTCTCGGACATCATGGACGCCTTCTTCGGCCAGGCCTCGCAGCGCGGACCGCGCTCGCGGACCCGCCGCGGCCAGGACGCCATGATCCGCCTCGACCTGGAGCTGGACGAGGCCGCCTTCGGCACGACCAAGGACATCCAGGTCGACACGGCCGTCGTCTGCACCACCTGCTCCGGTGAGGGCGCCGCCCCCGGCACCTCGGCGCAGACGTGTGACATGTGCCGTGGTCGCGGTGAGGTGTCGCAGGTCACCCGGTCCTTCCTGGGCCAGGTCATGACCTCGCGCCCCTGCCCCCAGTGCCAGGGCTTCGGCACCGTGGTCCCGACCCCGTGCCCCGAGTGCGCGGGCGACGGCCGGGTCCGCTCCCGCCGCAGCCTGACGGTCAAGATCCCCGCCGGTGTCGAGAACGGCACCCGGATCCAGCTCGCGGGCGAGGGCGAGGTCGGCCCCGGCGGCGGCCCCGCCGGCGACCTCTACGTGGAGATCCACGAGCTCTCGCACCCGACCTTCCAGCGGCGCGGGGACGACCTGCACTGCACGGTCACCATCCCCATGACGGCCGCGGCCCTGGGCACCAAATGCCCGCTGGAGACCCTGGACGGCATGGAGGAGATCGACATCCGCCCCGGCACCGGGTCCGGCCAGTCGATCCCGCTGCACGGGCGCGGCGTCACGCACCTGCGCGGCGGCGGCCGCGGCGACCTGATCGTCCACGTCGAGGTCACCACCCCCGGCAAACTGGACGCCCAGCAGGAGGAGCTGCTGCGCCAGCTCGCCAAGCTGCGCGGCGAGGAGCGGCCCATGGGCCAGTTCGCGCCGGGGCAGCAGGGCCTGTTCAGCCGCCTGAAGGACGCCTTCAACGGCCGCTGACCTGCCCGTCCGCAGACGCACGAGCCCGGTCCGGGGATGCCCCGGACCGGGCTCGCCGCATTGATCCGGACGTCGCCGGGGAAGCGGACTATGCCAGGCGAATGCGGTGATTCGGCCCGGTGAGCGGGACATGGCACGATGCAGTCCATGTCCTCCGCACCGTACGGTCTCTCCCCCTACCCGATCGTGCAGGCTCCCATGGCGGGCGGCGCCTCCTGTCCGCCGCTGGCCGCCGCCGTGTGCGAGGCGGGCGGCCTGGGCTTCCTGGCCGGCGGCTACAAGACCGCCGACGGCATGTACCAGGAGATCAAGCAGCTGCGCGCGCTGACCCGGCGCCCGTTCGGCGTGAACCTCTTCATGCCGCAGACCGCGTACGCGGACCCGGCGGCCGTGGAGGCGTACCGCGGGCAGCTGGCGGGCGAGGCCAGCTGGTACGAGCTGTCCCTGGCCGACGAGGACATCATCGGCACCAGCGACGACGGCTACGACGCCAAGCTGGCGATCCTCCTCGAAGACCCGGTCCCCGTGGTCTCGTTCACCTTCGGCTGCCCCGCGCCCGTGGTCCTCGCCGCCCTGCGCAAGGCCGGTACGTACTCCGTGGTCACCGTCACCTCGGTCGACGAGGCCCGCGCCGTGCAGGCCGCGGGCGCCGACGCACTCTGCGTCCAGGGCGTGGAGGCCGGCGGCCACCAGGGCACCCACCGCGACGACCCGCAGGCCGACGGCACGGCGGGCGTGGGCCTGCTCGCGCTGGTGGCGCAGGTACGGGAGGCGGTGGCCCTCCCGATCATCGCGGCGGGCGGGCTGATGCGGGGATCGCAGATCGCGGCGCTGCTGGCGGCGGGCGCGGACGCGGCGCAGTTCGGCACCGCGTTCCTGGCCTGCCCCGAGTCGGGCGCGCACCCGCTGCACAAGCAGGCCCTGACGGACCCCCTGTTCCCGCACACCGAGCTGACCCGGGCGTTCTCGGGGCGGCCGGCCCGGGGCCTGGTGAACCGGTTCATGCGGGAGCACGGGCCGTACGCCCCGGCCGCGTACCCGCAGATCCACCACATGACCAGCGGACTGCGCAAGGCGGCCGCCGCAGCCGGGGACCCGCAGGGCATGGCCCTGTGGGCGGGCCAGGGACACCGGCTGGCGCGGGCGCTGCCCGCGGGGGAGCTGGTGGAGGTGCTGGCGGCCGAACTGGCCGAGGCACAGAGTGCGTTGAAGTCGATGAACAACAGGAGTACGTCATGACCGCCCCCGTGTTCGTGGTCGAAGAGGTCCCCGCGGGGCCGGAGTTCGTGCTGGACGGCCCGGAGGGCCGCCACGCGGTCTCCGTGAAGCGGCTGAACCCCGGTGAGGACGTGGTCCTCACCGACGGTCGCGGCCACTGGACCGAGGGGGTCGTCAAGGCCGCCGAGGGCAAGGACCGGCTGGTCGTCATGGACCTGAACTCGATCGAGGAGGAACCGGAACCGGCCGTCCGGATCACCGTCGTCCAGGCCCTCCCGAAGGGGGACCGCGGCGAGCTCGCCGTCGAGACGATGACCGAGACCGGCGTGGACGCGATCGTCCCCTGGCAGGCCTCGCGCTGCATCACCCAGTGGCGCGGCGACCGCGGAGCCAAGTCCCTGGCCAAGTGGCGGGCCACGGCCCGGGAGGCCGGCAAGCAGTCCCGCCGGGTCCGCTTCCCGGAGGTGGCAGAGGCCATGTCCACCAAGCAGGTCGCGGCACTGCTCGCCGGGGCCGACCTGGCGATGGTCCTCCACGAGGACCGGGACACCCCCTCGGAGGCACTCGCCACGGCCGAACTCCCGGCCGGGGGCTCCGTCGTCCTGGTCGTCGGACCGGAGGGCGGGGTCTCACCCGAAGAGCTGGCCGTCTTCGCGGAGGCCGGCGCCCACCCCTTCCGCCTGGGCTCCTCGGTCCTGCGCACCTCCACCGCCGGCACCGCGGCGACGGCCGTCCTGCTGGCGCGCACGGGCCGCTGGTCCTGACCTCCGACCCCCGGCCGCCCCGGATCCCGGGCGGGTCGAAACGCACATGAGGGCGCGGGCGGCGCCGGATACGATGCCGGGGCTGATCATCGTCGGCTCCGGCGGGCCGTCCGCCGGAGCCACTGTCTCGGAAGGCGAAGCAATGGCCGGGGAACCGCAGGCGGACTGCCTGTTCTGCAAGATCGTCGCGGGGAACATCCCGGCGACCGTGGTCCGGGAGACCGAGACGACGTTCGCGTTCCGGGACATCAACCCGCAGGCGCCCACGCACGTCCTCGTGATCCCCAAGGTGCACTACCCCGACGCCGCCTCCCTCGCCGCCGCCGAACCGGCCGTCGCCGCCGACCTGCTGCGCGAGGCCGGGCAGATCGCGGCCGAGGAGAAGATCGACGACCACGGCTACCGCGTGGTGTTCAACACCGGCGCCGGCGCCGGCCAGACCGTCTTCCACGCCCACGCCCACGTCCTCGGCGGCCGCGGCCTCCAGTGGCCCCCCGGATAGCACCGTGTCCGTACGAGAGTTCGTGGTGCTGGGCACCGCCAGCCAGGTGCCCACCCGCCACCGCAACCACAACGGCTACCTCCTGCGCTGGGACGGCGAGGGCATCCTCTTCGATCCGGGCGAGGGCACCCAGCGCCAGATGCTGCGCGCCGGGGTGGCCGCCCACGACATCAACCGGATCTGCGTCACCCACTTCCACGGCGACCACAGCCTCGGCCTCGCCGGAGTGATCCAGCGCATCAACCTGGACCGGGTCCCGCACCCCGTCACCGCGCACTACCCGGCCTCCGGGCAGAAGTTCTTCGACCGGCTCCGGTACGCCACCGCCTACCGGGAGACCGTCCCGCTCCGCGAGGAGCCCGTCGCGGCGGACGGGCCGCTGGCCGAGGGTCCCTCGTACGTCCTGGAGGCCCGCCGGCTCTCGCACCCGGTGGAGTCCTTCGGCTACCGGCTCACCGAGCCGGACGGGCGCCGCATGGTGCCCGGACTGCTCGCGCGGCACGGGATCAAGGGGCCCGACGTGGGCCGGATCCAGCGCGAGGGACAGCTGGACGGGATCACGCTCGACGACGTCAGCGAGCACAAGCCGGGGCAGAGCTTCGCCTTCGTCATGGACACCCGGCTGTGCCCCGGCGTGGACGCGCTCGCCGAGGGCGCCGACATGCTGGTGATCGAGTCCACGTTCCTCGACGAGGACGAGGCGCTCGCCACCGACCACGGCCACCTCACCGCCGGCCAGGCGGCCCGGGTGGCACGCGACGCGGGCGTGCGGCACCTGGTGCTGACGCACTTCTCGCAGCGCTACTCCGACCCGGCGGAGTTCGAACGCCAGGCCCGCGCGGCCGGTTTCGAGGGCGAGCTGACGATCGCCGCGGACCTCGTGAAGGTTCCCCTGCCGAAGCGGGGCTAGGTCGTGTCTAGCGGCCCGCCCGGGCCTTCTGGCCACGGCGGGCCGCCGGGGAGAGCAGCAGGACCCGGCGGGGCTTCCCGGCTCCGGTGGTGACCGCCGGAGCCGGGATTTCGACGCGGAGTTCCGGTTCGCCGGCCGCGACCGCGACCGCGGCCGCCGGGCCCTTGCCCGCGTGCAGCGCGACCGCGGTCAGCGGACCGGCCACGGCCAGCAGCAGCCCGCCCAGCAGCAGCCCCATGCCCGGAAGCCCGAAGGCCTCGGCGAGCAGGCTGCCCACCACCGGACCGCAGGCCGTGCCCAGCGAGGAGGCGGCGCCCGCGAACACCGCCCAGCGGCCGCGCGGGTCCAGGGCCGCCGCGAGGCCGATCACGTACGAGAGCACGACCGGGTAGACCGCGTTCCACAGGATCTCGCCAGCGGCGAAACCGGCGAGCCCGTCCGCGGAGGCGGTCAGCACCACGCAGCCCGCGATGGCCACCGTGCCCGCGCCGATCGGCACGGCACGCCCCAGCCGCGTGCCGAACGCGGAGGCGCCCGTGACCCCGAGCAGGCCCGCGCCCAGGGCCACCGCGAAGACGACGCCCAGCGTGGCCTCGGACAACCCCGCCTGCTCGGCGCCGATCCGGCCGCTGACGCCCCACAGGGCCTCCTGGGTCAGCGACCAGAACAGCAGGCAGCCCGCCAACACCGCCCCGGCGCGCGGGTACGGCGGCCGCCCGGGGCTCCGCACGGCGGCCGGACCGGGGCGGGCCGGCCCGCCGAGGCGGCCGGTGGCCGGCCAGACCAGCGCCGCGACCAGGGCGATGGCCGCGAACGGCAGCCCGTGCCCGCCACCGAGGTGCGGCAGGGTCAGGTACAGGGCCCCCGCGGTCGCCGAGACCGACAGCAGCCCGAGCGAGGAGATCCGGTGCGGATCACGGTGTCCGGCGATCCCGGCGGCCGCCACGGCGGTGGCGCTGCCGGAGCCGAAGCCGCCGACCACCACGCCCGCGACCACCAGCGGGAGCAGCGTGGTCGAGGCTGCCGTGCCGTATCCCAGGACGGCGAGCAGCAGTCCGAGCCGTGCCAGGGGGCGCGGTCCGCGCCGGGGGATCCGGGAGGCCAGGGTGAATCCGGCGGTGGCGGAGCCGAGCAGCAGGGCCGTGCCGACGAGCCCGGCCTGGGCGGGGCTCAGCGGGAGGTGGGCGTCGAGGCGGCCGACGACGGTGGGGAGCAGGTAGGGGGCGACGTACCCGGCCGTGAAGAGGGCCACCAGGGGCCAGGCGGCGGGCGGCGCGGGGGTGGTGTCGGACACGGCTCTTCCCGGTGATGCGCAGGTGGGACGGGGTTTCCGCGAGGCCGCGGGCACCCTTGTCTATCAAGTGCTCCGCGACCCGGAGAAGAGCGCCACGAGAGTGATGTGCGCCACACTGTGTTTTGGCCCTGCCCGGGGCGGGCAAGGCTGCCAGCTTTCCCCCGCATGCCCGCTTGCGGAAACGAGCCTTCGCACCAGAGCCGGGAGTACACCGTGACCAGTCGGGACAGCCGCACCAGCCGCAGCGCAGACCTGGACGCGCTCGACAGCGCAGCCGCAGACCTGGACCCGCTCGGCCCGCTGCGGGACCCCCGGGAGCCGGGGTTCGACGTCTACCTGACCGGCACGGTCTTCCTCGACATCATCTTCACCGGCCTCGACTCGGCCCCGGTGCGCGGTACGGAGTCCTGGGCGCGCGGCATGGGCTCCAGCCCCGGCGGAGTGGCCAACATGGCCACCGCCCTGGCCCGGCTCGGCCTGCGCACCTCGCTGGCCGCCGCGTTCGGCGACGACCACTACGGCGAATACTGCTGGGACGCGCTGGAGCAGGGCGAGGGCATCGACCTGTCGATGTCGCGGACCGTCCCCGGCTGGCACAGCCCGGTCACCGTCTCGATGGCGTACGAGGGCGAGCGCACGATGGTCTCGCACGGCCACGAGGCCCCGCCCCCGGCGGGCCCCGGGCCGTTCCCGCAGTGCCCGCCGCGCACCCGGGCCGCCGTGGCCTCGCTGGCGCGGGGGCGGGCGGAGCCGTGGATCGCGGAGGCGGCGCGCTGCGGGGCGCGGATCTTCGCGGACGTGGGATGGGACGAGAGCGGCCGCTGGGACCTGGCGGCCCTGCCCGACCTGGAGCACTGCGAGGCCTTCCTGCCGAACGCGGGGGAGGCGATGCGGTACACGCGGACCGACTGTCCGAGAGCCGCGGCCCGGGCGCTGGCGGAGAAGGTGCCGGTCGCGGTGGTGACGATGGGTGCGGAGGGGTCGTACGCGGTGGACGGGCGGACCGGGGAGACGGCGGAGGTCCCCGGTATCGCGGTGGAGGAGCTGGACCCGACGGGGGCGGGGGACGTCTACGTGGCGGGGTTCGTCACCGGCACCCTGGCGGGGTGGCCGCTGGCGGACCGGCTGGCCTTCGCGGGGCTGACGGCGGCCCTGTCGGTCCAGGAGTTCGGCGGCTCCCTGTCGGCCCCGGGCTGGCCGGAGGTGGCCCACTGGTGGCGCACGGCCCCCGAGGTCCTGCGGCCGCGCTACGGGTTCCTGGACGCGCTGGTCCCGCCGGGCGGCGCGCCGGCCTCGCGGCGCCGGGCGGTCCCGACCATCGGCTTCCGCCACCCCGTCTAGAACGCGTGCGAGAGGGGCGCGGGGCGGGGTGGAAAACCCCTCGGGGATGGCGCGGCGGAGTCGTACCCTTGGTACTCCGGAGGTCGTCGATCGGCGAGGCCCCTCAGCGGGAGGTATGTGCAGGCCACAGTGCCGGCCCATGACTCAGACACCCACAGCCCAGAACCCGGCGCCGGGGCAGGCGCGAGCCCATTTCACCGTTCCGGCCAGGCATCCGATGGTCGCGGTGCTCGGCTCTGGTGACGCCCTGTTGCGCGTGATCGAGAAGGCCTTTCCGAAGGCCGACATCCATGTTCGGGGCAATCAGGTCAGCGCGGTCGGAGACGCGGCGGAAGTCGCCCTGGTCCAGCGCCTGTTCGACGAGATGATGCTGGTGCTCCGCACCGGGCAGCCGATGACGGAGGACGCAGTGGAACGTTCGATCGCCATGCTCAAGGCGAGCGGCAACGGCAACGGCCCGGACGAGACTCCGGCGGAGGTGCTCACTCAGAACATCCTCTCCAGTCGCGGCCGCACCATCCGCCCCAAGACCCTCAACCAGAAGCGGTACGTCGACGCGATCGACAAGAACACGATCGTGTTCGGCATCGGCCCCGCCGGTACCGGCAAGACCTACCTGGCCATGGCCAAGGCGGTCCAGGCCCTGCAGTCCAAGCAGGTCAGCCGGATCATCCTGACCCGCCCCGCCGTCGAGGCCGGAGAGCGGCTCGGCTTCCTGCCCGGCACCCTCTTCGACAAGATCGACCCGTACCTGCGCCCGCTGTACGAC
Source organism: Streptomyces sp. NPDC002181 (assembly GCF_042890485.1). Lineage (NCBI taxonomy): Bacteria > Bacillati > Actinomycetota > Actinomycetes > Kitasatosporales > Streptomycetaceae > Streptomyces > Streptomyces sp. NPDC002181. The sequence continues at coordinate 436,511 of NZ_JBIASC010000004.1, forward strand.
GCGCTGCACGACATGATCGACCCGGACTCGATCCCGCGCCTGATGGCGGCGGGCACCATCGAGGTCGCGCCGCTGGCCTACATGAGGGGTCGCACCCTCAACGAGGCGTTCGTCGTGCTCGACGAGGCGCAGAACACCACGGCCGAGCAGATGAAGATGTTCCTGACCCGGCTCGGGTTCGACTCGAAGATCGTCGTGACCGGTGACATCACGCAGATCGACCTGCCGGGTGGTGCCAAGAGCGGTCTGCGCGAGGTCCAGAAGATCCTGGAGGGGGTCCCGGACATCCACTTCTCGCGGCTCACGTCCGAGGATGTCGTCCGGCACAAGCTCGTCGGCCGTATCGTCGATGCGTACGAGAAGTACGACGACAGCCAGGACGCCCAGCAGTCCCGGAACGGCTACCAGCGGAAGTAGAACCCAGCGCACCATGTCGATCGACGTCAACAACGAGTCCGGAACCGAGGTCGACGAGCGGGCGATCCTCGACATCGCCCGTTACGCGCTCACCCGGATGCGGATCCACCCGCTGTCCGAGCTCTCCGTCATCGTCATCGACGAGGACGCCATGGAGCAGCTCCACATCCAGTGGATGGACCTGCCCGGTCCCACCGACGTCATGTCCTTCCCGATGGACGAGCTCCGTCCGCCGGCCAAGGACGAGGAGGAGCCCCCGCAGGGTCTCCTCGGCGACATCGTGCTCTGCCCCGAGGTCGCCAAGAAGCAGGGCGAGGAAGCCCCGACGCAGCACTCCATGGACGAGGAGCTCCAGCTCCTGACCGTCCACGGGGTGCTGCACCTGCTCGGGTACGACCACGAGGAGCCGGACGAGAAGGCCGAGATGTTCGGCCTCCAGGCGGCCATCGTCGACGGCTGGCGCGGTGAGCGCGGCATCACCGGTCCGTCCCCGGCCCCGACCGTCTCGTGACCGCCCCGCAGCTGATCACCGGCGCGGTGCTGCTGGTGGTGGTGGCCTGGTTCGCCGCGTGCGCGGAGTCCGGCATCGCCCGGATCTCCGGCTTCCGCGCCGAGCAGGCCGTACGGGAGGGCCGGCGCGGCAGCGCGAAGCTGGCGCAGGTCGCCGCCGACCCCACCCGGTACCTCAACGTGGCGCTGCTCGTGCGGGTCACCTGCGAGATGGCGGCCGGCGTGCTCGTCACGTACGTCTGCCTCGACGAGTTCGGCGACAACTGGAAGGCGCTGCTCGTCGCGATCGCCGTGATGGTGCTGGTGTCCTTCGTGGCCGTCGGGGTCTCCCCGCGCACCATCGGCCGCCAGCACCCCCTCAACACGGCGACGGCGGCCTCGTACGTCCTGGTCCCGCTGGCCCGCGTCATGGGGCCCATCCCGCAGCTGCTGATCCTCATCGGCAACGCGCTCACGCCCGGAAAGGGCTTCCGCAAGGGGCCGTTCGCCTCCGAGGCGGAGCTGCGCGCGATGGTCGACCTGGCGGAGAAGGAGTCGCTGATCGAGGACGAGGAGCGCCGGATGGTGCACCAGGTCTTCGAGCTCGGCGACACGCTCGTGCGCGAGGTGATGGTGCCGCGCACCGACCTGGTCTGCATCGAGCGGTACAAGACGATCCGTCAGGCGACCACGCTGGCGCTGCGGTCGGGTTTCTCGCGCATCCCGGTCACCGGGGAGAACGAGGACGACATCGTCGGCATCGTGTACCTGAAGGACCTGGTCCGCAAGACGCACATCAGCCGGGAGGCCGAGGCCGACCTGGTCACGACCGCCATGCGGCCCGCGGTGTTCGTACCGGACACCAAGAACGCGGGCGACCTGCTGCGCGAGATGCAGCAGGTGCGCAACCACGTGGCCGTCGTCATCGACGAGTACGGCGGCACGGCGGGCATCGTCACCATCGAGGACATCCTGGAGGAGATCGTCGGCGAGATCACCGACGAGTACGACCGCGAGCTCGCGCCGGTCGAGGAGCTGGGCGGGGACCGCTACCGGGTGACCGCGCGCCTCGACATCACCGACCTCGGCGAGCTGTTCAAGGTCGAGGACTACGACGACGAGGACGTGGAGACGGTCGGCGGCCTGCTCGCCAAGGCGCTGGGCCGGGTGCCGATCGCGGGCGCCTCGGCGGTCGTGGAACTGCCGGACGGGCGGCCGCTGCTGCTGACGGCCGAGTCCCCGGCCGGCCGCCGGAACAAGATCGTGACGGTGCTGGTGGAGCCGCAGGCCCGGGCGGCGGGCGAGGACGGGGAGGGCGCATGACGCCGGCGGAGCTGCGCGCGTTCTGCCTGGGGTTCAACGCGGCGGTGGAGGAGTTCCCCTTCACGCCCGAGACCTCGGTGTTCAAGGTGCTGGGGAAGGTGTTCGCGCTGAGCGCGCTGGACGCCGAGCCGCTCAAGGTCAACCTCAAGTGCGAACCGGAGCTGGCGGTGCGGCTGCGGGAGGAGCACGAGGCGATCGTGCCGGGCTGGCACATGAACAAGCGGCACTGGAACACGGTGACGGTCGGCACGCTGCCGGACGCGCTGGTGAGGGAGCTGGTCGAGGACTCGTACGACCTGGTGGTCGCGGGTCTGCCGAGGGCGGAGCGGCTCCGGCTCGACCGTCCGTGAGGGTGGACCGTCCGTGAGGCTCGACCACCCGAGAGGGCGGAACACGGAAAGGACGAAGGTCACTGAGCTCTGTGACCTTTGGACCGCAGGTTCTGCTGATCCAGAGCCTAGGTTTGGTCCCGCATGCCTCAGGAGCCGGGGGACACGGGGGCGGAGGGGAGAGCGTCTCGGCGGGGCCGTCGTGCGGCCCCGCCGAGACGCTCCATATGCTTTCGCCCATGACCGACAGCACCGGGATCAACCCCGAGGACAGCAAGATCATCACGCTGGCGCGCAGCGCCCGGGCCCGCAACGGGGTGCCCGAGGGCGCGGCGGTGCGGGACGAGACCGGCCGTACGTACGTCGCCGGGACGGTGGAGCTGGACTCCCTCAAGCTGAGCGCGCTGCAGACGGCGGTCGCGATGGCGGTGGCGAGCGGGGCCGAGTCCCTGGAGGCCGCGGCCGTGGTGAGCTCGGCGGAGGCGGTGGCCGACGCCGACCGCGCGGCGGTCAGCGACCTCGGCGGCCCGGCCACCCCGGTCCTGCTGGCCGGCCCGGACGGCACCCTCAAGTCCACGACCCCGGCGGGCGCCTGACCCCGCGGCGGCCCGCGGCCGCCCTGCTCACGCCGTGAGGGCGGCAGGGCGGCGGCGGATCACCATCGCCATCAGCGCCGCCATCGCGCACAGCGCGCCCGACGCGTACCAGACCAGGTCGTAGCTGCCGAAGGCGTCGCGGGCCAGGCCGCCCAGGAAGGCCACCAGCGCCGCACCCACCTGGTGCGAGGCCAGGACCCAGCCGAAGACGATCGCGCTGTCCTCCCCGTAGTGCTCGCGGCAGAGCGCGATGGTCGGCGGGACGGTCGCGACCCAGTCCAGCCCGTAGAAGATGATGAAGAAGACCATCGGCGGGTGCACGGACGGTGCCAGCAGCATCGGCAGGAACATCAGCGAGATCCCGCGCAGCGCGTAGTACACCGCCAGCAGGCGGCGCGCCTCGAAGCGGTCCGTGAACCAGCCGGAGGCGATGGTGCCGATCACGTCGAACACGCCGATCACCGCGAGCAGCCCCGCGGCCGCCGTCACCGGCATGCCGTGGTCGTGTGCCGCCGGCACGAAGTGGGTCTTGACCAGCCCGTTGGTCGAGGCGCCGCAGATCGCGAAGGTGCCCGCCAAGAGCCAGAACGGGCCGGTACGGGCCGCCTTGAACAGCACCGTCACCGCCCGGCGCGCCGCCCCGAGGGCCGGTGCGGGCTTCTCGGCGTAGGTGCCCCCGTACGGCGCGAGCCCCACGTCGGCCGGGTGGTCGCGCATCAGCAGCCAGACGAACGGGACGACCGCCAGCGCCGCCAGTGAGACCGTCACGGCCGCCGGGCGCCAGCCGTGGTGCACCACCAGCCAGGACAGCAGCGGCAGGAAGATCAGCTGGCCGGAGGCCCCGGCCGCGGTCAGGATGCCGGTGACCAGCCCGCGCCGGGCGGTGAACCAGCGGTTGGTCACCGTCGCCGCGAAGGCCAGTGCCATGGAGCCGCTGCCCAGGCCCACCAGCACGCCCCAGAACAGCACCAGCTGCCAGGACGCCGTCATCCACACGGTGGCCGCCGTGCCGCCGGATATGACCAGCAGGGCCAGCGCCACCACCTTGCGGATGCCGAAACGGTCCATCAGCGCTGCGGCGAAGGGCGCCGTGAGCCCGTAGAGCGCGAGGTTCACCGAGACGGCGAAGCCGATCGTGCCGCGCGACCAGTCGAACTCCTCGTGCAGCGGCTCGATGAGCAGTCCGGGCAGGGAGGCGAAGGCGGCGGCGCCGATGATCGTCACGAACGCGACGGCCGCCACGAACCAGGCGCGGTGGATGCGCCCCGGGGGGTTCGGGGCGGGGGCCGGGGGAGCGGGGGCGGGGGCTGCGTCGGAGGCTGTCTGCGTCACGCCGACAGCTTCGGGCCGGGAGGCCCCCGTACGACAGTGGCCTGACCGACACCCTTCGATATGATCGGGCCATGGCCCCTCACCGTGTCGTCGTCCTCGCGCTCACCGGGCTGCTGCCCTTCGAGCTCGGCATCCCGCACCGGATCTTCGGCCGCGCCAAAGATCCCGCCGGAGCGCCGCTGTACGAGATCCTCACCTGTGCCCTGGCCGCCGGGCCGGTGCGCACGGACGCCGATTTCGCGGTCCAGGTCGAGCACGGCCCCGAGCTGCTGGCCACCGCCGACACGGTGGTCGTGCCCGCCTCGTACGAGCTGGGGCCGGTGTACGAGGAGGGTCTGCTGACCGGTGAACTCGCCGCGGCGCTCGCGCACATCCGGCCCGGGACGCGGCTCGTCTCGATCTGCACCGGCGGGTACGTGCTGGCCGCCGCGGGGTTCCTGGACGGCCGCCCGGCCACCACCCACTGGTTCCACGCCGAGCACTTCCAGCGGCTCTTCCCGGCCGTCCGGGTGGACGCGGACGTGCTGTACACCGACGACGGGGACGTGCTGACCTCGGCCGGGGTCGCCGCCGGCATCGACCTGTGCCTGCACATCGTGCGCCGCGACCACGGCGCGGCCGTCGCGAACGACGTGGCCCGGCGGACCGTCGTACCGCCGCACCGGGACGGCGGGCAGGCCCAGTTCATCGACCGTCCGGTACCGCAGCCGCAGCTGGCCAGTACGGCGGCGGCCCGCGCGTGGGTGCTGGACCGGCTGCACGAGCCGGTGCGTCTGGTGGACCTGGCCCGGCAGGAGGCCATGTCGGTACGGACGTTCACGCGCCGCTTCCGGGAGGAATCGGGGGTCAGTCCGGGGGAGTGGATCGTCGGCCAGCGGGTGGAGCGGGCCCGCCGGCTGCTGGAGAGGACGGAGCTGCCGATGGAACAGGTGGCGCGGGAGACGGGTTTCGGGACGGCGCAGTCCCTGCGCAAGCACGTGCAGGCGGCGCTCGGGGTGAGCCCGACGGCGTACCGGCGCACGTTCCGCGCGGCCGGCGGACGAGGGGAATCCGCCATCTCCTGATGGGCCATCAGTTTCTGCCGGGTCCGTGCCTTGACTTCTTCCCCCGCCCGCTCGTGAATGGCCCCCTGTCGGCGCGAGGGAACCCAGGGGGCGGGCCGTGCGAACACGGGCGGGCAGCAGCAGGAGATGGTCGGTGGCCTTCGGCGTGGCCGCGCTCGCGGCGACGACCGGGGGAGTGCTGAGCCCGCCCGCCGCCGCCGAATCGGAAACCCCCTCCGGCCAGGTGGAGTTCCCGACGCGGTGCCTGCCGCCCCAGGAGGCCGCTCTGGCGCCCGCCGACGGCCCGACCGCGGCCCGGATCACCGTGGACGACCCGGCGCCCGAGGTCGGGGACACGGTCACCGTGACGTACCAGGTGACCCGGACCCCCGCCGTGAACCCGATCGCCGGCGCGCTCCCGGCCGATGTACTGACCCCCACCGGACGGATCCTGCTCGGGGGTGCGCAGAGCGGTGAGGTGACCGTCGTGGGGGCGAAGCGCAACGACCCCGTCCAGGCGGGGGCGGGACTGCCGGCCGTCACCATGACCGGCACCTTCACCGTCACCGCGCCGGGCGGGATCACCCTGGCCCCGGGCGGCTACACGCTCCACACCAGCCACCTGCTGGACCTGGACACCGCCTGCGAAGCCACCGGCGGGGCGCCGGTGTCCGCACGGCTGACCGCGAGCGCTCCCCCGGTCACCGCCGGGGGGACCCCCGCCCGGGTCAACCTGCGCTCGGTCGCGCTCGGCACGGCGTACGGGAAACCGGGAGCGGAGGTCGAGGTCACCGGCGCGGGCTTCGTCCCGGGTGCGGCGGTGACGGTGGCCGGCCGGTCGGGCGCCGCCGAGACCGCGGACCGGGTGACGGCGACGGCGGACGGGCGGGGGGAGGTCCGGGCGCGGCTGCCGGTCACCGACCGGGCCACGACGGCGGTGGTGGCGTACGAGGGCACGCGGTGGTCGGCGCGGGAGGGCTCGGGCCCGGCGGCGTACACGGTGCTCGCCCCGGCCCCGCCGCGGGCGGCCGTGCAGGAGGTGACGGCGCTGGTGGTCGATCCGGACGCCCTGTCGCTGACCCAGACCGGCGCGTCGATCACGCTGGGCCCGCACCCGTACGGGGCGGGCGGCGCGGCCCCCGGCCGGATCGGGACGGTCACGGTCAGGGACGCCCGGGGCGGAACCAGGGGATGGTCGCTGATCGGCAAGGTCACGGCCCTCACGGGTTCGGGCGGCGCCGTGGTCCCGGGCGCCTCGCTGAGCTGGACCCCGACCTGCACGGCGGCGCCGGGAAGCGCGAGCCGGTGCGCGGCGGGCAGCGCGGGGCCGGTCGGACCGGAGGGGGCGGTGCTGGCCTCCGTACCGGACGCCGCTTCGGTGGGCGGCACCTTCACGATCGACGCGGCCGTCACCCTCACGCTGCCGCCGTACACCCCGCCGGGCGCGTACCGGGCGGTCCTGACCCTGACCCTCTCGTGACCCCTGTCCGGCCCTCCTCGCGGCGGACTGGTCGGCGCCGGGACCCGCATCGGGGAGAATGGCCCGTATGAGCGATCGTTCCCCCGAGTCCACCGCCCCGCACCGTGCGGGCTTCGCCTGCTTCGTCGGCCGCCCCAACGCGGGGAAGTCGACCCTGACCAACGCACTCGTGGGCACCAAGGTCGCGATCACCTCCAACCGGCCGCAGACCACCCGCCACACCGTCCGCGGCATCGTGCACCGCCCCGACGCCCAGCTCGTCCTGGTCGACACGCCCGGTCTGCACAAGCCGCGCACCCTGCTCGGCGAGCGGCTGAACGACGTCGTGCGCACCACGTGGGCCGAGGTCGACGTGATCGGCTTCTGCCTGCCGGCCGACCAGAAGCTCGGCCCCGGCGACAAATTCATCGCCAAGGAGCTCGCGGGGATCAAGAAGACCCCCAAGATCGCCATCATCACCAAGACCGACCTGGTCGAGTCCAAGCAGGTGGGCGAGCAGCTCCTCGCCGTTCACCAGCTCGCCGAGGAGCTGGGCTTCGAGTGGACCGAGATCGTCCCCGTCTCGGCGGTCGGCGACACCCAGGTCCAGCTGCTGGCCGACCTGATCGCGCCGCTGCTGCCGGAGAGCCCGCCGCTGTACCCGGAGGGCGACCTCACCGACGAGCCCGAGATGGTGATGGTCGCGGAGCTGATCCGCGAGGCCGCGCTGGAGGGCGTACGGGACGAGCTCCCGCACTCCATCGCCGTCGTGGTCGAGGAGATGATCCCCCGGGAGAACCGCCCGGCGGACCGCCCGCTGCTGGACATCCACGCGAACGTCTACATCGAGCGCCCCAGCCAGAAGGGCATCATCATCGGCCCGAAGGGCTCCCGGCTGAAGGAGGTCGGGATGAAGTCGCGCAAGCACATCGAGGCGCTGCTCGGCACCCCGGTCTTCCTCGACCTGCACGTCAAGGTGGCCAAGGACTGGCAGCGCGACCCCAAGCAGCTGCGCAAGCTGGGCTTCTGAGGCGCGCGGCCGAACCGGCCGAACCGCACCACGACGGACGGACGCGGCCCCCACCCGGGGGCCGCGTCCGTCCGTCGTCGTGCCGGGCCGCTACGCGGGCCGGCGTACCCGCACCACGTTGTCCGTACGGTGCCCCGGCGTACCGTCGGGCTTCGCCTGGACCCGCTCGGTCTCCTCGGCGCGCAGCACCTCCCAGCCCGCCGTGACCGGCTCCAGCTGCGCGAGCACCTCCTCCGGCGTGGGGAAGTGCGCCTCCTCCCGGTCCTCCTGCCAGGGCGCCCATCCCGCGTGGCCGACCACCAGCAGGGTGCCGCCGGGGGCCACGGCCGCGGCGGCCGTGCGCAGGACGGCGTCACGCGGGAAGTCCCCGTAGTTGTGCAGGAAACAGGCCGAGACGAGGTCGAACTCCCCCTGGGGGAAGGACTGCGTCAGATCGTGCCGCGCGAAGGAGACCCGGTCCGCGACCCCGGCGTCCGCCGCGTGCCCGGCCGCCCGGCCGAGGGCGACCCCGGAGATGTCGGTCCCGGTGACGGTCCACCCGCGACGGGCCAGCCACACGGCGTCGCCGCCCTCGCCGCAGCCGAGGTCCAGGGCCCGCCCCGCGGCGAGGCCGGACACCTCGTGCACCAGCATGGCGTTGGGCTCGCCGCTCCAGATCCGGCCGCTCTCCGCGTAGCGGCCGTCCCAGAACTCCTCCCCCGCCGGGGGCCCGGACGCCGGGTGGGGCTGCGGGTGCGTGTGCGTGTGCGCGTGATCGGTCATGGGTTCCTCTTCCCGTACGGGTGCCGGTACGGGCGATGCTCCGCCCGCCCCGCCCGCCCGGGCAAACCCCGTTGCCGTTCCGGCAACGCCGCGCCGCCGGCGCCGCGTCGCCGCCGCCGTTCCGGCAGTGCCGCTCAGGCGCCCTCCTTCAGCAGCCGGGAGATCAGCGTCCGCTGGGCCTCCGACAGGTTCGGCTCCTTGCACGAGACGGTCCGGCCGTCGACGGTGATCCGGTACGAGAACCCGTCCCGGATCCGGTCCGAGCCGGGGGCGGGCGGGACGGCCCGCAGCGCGAGGAGGGCCAGGGCCCGCCACTCGTCCTCGTCGGGCCGGCCCGAGGTGTCCACCTCGGCCCGGCGCTCGATGCCCGCGAAGCCGCCCGTCCGCACCACCAGAATCCGCATGTCCGGCGTTCTACCCCAGGCCGACCGCCGACCACGCCTTCTGGAGGGCCTGGTGCTCCGCGCCGCCTTCCCCGTACAGGCTCACCGCGGAGGCGGCCGACAGCCGGGCGAAGTCCTTGAAGTCCGCGTCCGAGGCCAGCTCGCCGCCCGTCAGCGTGGCGTACCAGATCCGCCCGGCCCGCTCCCACGCCTTGCCGCCCAGCTCGGTCGCCACCAGGTAGAAGGCGTGGTTGGGGATGCCCGAATTGATGTGCACCCCGCCGTTGTCCTGCGAGGTCCTCACGTAGTCGTCCATCGTCGCCGGCTGCGGGTCCTTGCCGAGCTCGTCGTCGTCGTATGCCGTGCCCGGTGCCTTCATCGAGCGCAGCGCGACCCCGCTGACGTCCGGTCCCAGCAGGCCGGCGCCGATCAGCCAGTCCGCGTCCTGGGCGGTCTGGTCCAGCGAGTACTGCTTGATCAGCGAGCCGAAGACGTCGGACATCGACTCGTTCAGGGCGCCCGACTGCCCGTGGTATTCGAGGTTCGCGGTGTACTGGGTGACCCCGTGCGTGAGCTCGTGCCCGATGACGTCGATCGACACGGTGAAGTCGAGGAAGATGTCCCCGTCCCCGTCGCCGAACACCATCTGCTGCCCGTCCCAGAAGGCGTTGTTGTACTCCTGCCCGTAGTGCACGCTCGCGTCCAGGGCCAGCCCGGAGTCGTCGATCGAGTGCCGGCCGAAGCCCTTCAGGAACAGCTCGTACGTGGCGCCGAGCCCCGCGTAGGCGCGGTTGACGGTGGCGTCGCCGCTTGCCCCGTCGCCCTCCCCGCGGACCTTCTTCCCGGGCAGCCGGGTGCGGTGCTGGGCGTCGTAGATGGTCCGGCGGGGCCCGTCGGAGACGGGCGTCGCCACGGCGGGGGCGATCCCGCGCAGGGTGGTGACGCTGCGCCGGGTGCGCAGCAGGGCGTCCTGTTCGAGGGTGCGCTGGGCGGCGTCGGCGCGCGGGAGCCGCTCGGACTGGGCGATCTTGTCGAGCAGGTGGGGCGGGACCACCGTGCAGAAGACGGGGTGGCGGGAAACGTGGGAGGCATCCATCCCGGCAATGTGGCAGTGAGTCATCGCCTTGTCACTACCTGCAACCATGATTCATTCGGTTGTCTGAAAGTGGTCACGCCGCGTTGACGGATCGGCCGGACCTGTATCGAGAAAAGCAATTTAACTCACATTGGGTACAAATCGGACAGGCCGGTCCCGCATACTGAAACAGGTCCTCGCGTTACGGCGCGGCTCGGTTAGGCTCGGCCCATCATGCGTTTCGGGCTGCTTCTCCTTAGCTGCCGCGGCGAGGGTCTGTAGTCGTAGGCCGACCCCCTCCCCGCGGAGTTTGGTGTTGCGGTTTTTACGACCGCCGTCGGCCGTCCCAGCGAACTACACGCGGACACGCGAGGAGCCCAACGCCATGAGCCAGCAGCCTTTTGTCGGTCGCCCCACGCCCATCACCAACGCGACCCACACCCAGAAGACCTCCGGGATGCCGATCCACAAGTACGGCCGGTACGAGCAGGTCGACATCGCGGACCGCACCTGGCCGGACGCCCGCGTCACCAAGGCCCCCCGCTGGCTCTCCACGGACCTGCGCGACGGCAACCAGTCGCTGATCGACCCGATGACCCCCGCCCGCAAGCGCGAGATGTTCGACCTGCTGGTGCGCATGGGCTACAAGGAGATCGAGGTCGGCTTCCCCTCCTCCGGCGAGACCGACTTCGCCTTCGTGCGCTCCATCATCGAAGAGGGCGCGGTCCCGGACGACGTCACCATCTCCGTACTGACCCAGGCCCGCGAGGACCTGATCGAGCGGACCGTGGAGTCCCTGGTCGGCGCCAAGCGCGCCACCGTGCACCTGTACAACGCGACCGCTCCCACCTTCCGCCGGGTCGTCTTCCGCGGTTCCAAGGAGCAGATCAAGCAGATCGCCGTCGACGGCACCCGACTGGTCATGGAGTACGCCGAGAAGCTGCTGGGTCCGGAGACCACCTTCGGCTACCAGTACAGCCCGGAGATCTTCACCGACACCGAGCTGGACTTCGCCCTGGAGGTCTGCGAGGCCGTCTGTGACGTCTGGCAGCCGTCCGAGGGCCGCGAGATCATCCTGAACCTGCCCGCCACCGTGGAGCGTTCGACGCCTTCCACGCACGCGGACCGCTTCGAGTGGATGGCCCGCAACCTGACCCGCCGCGAGCACATCTGCATCTCCGTGCACCCGCACAACGACCGCGGCACCGCCGTCGCCGCCGCCGAGCTGGCCCTGATGGCCGGTGCCGACCGCATCGAGGGCTGCCTGTTCGGGCAGGGCGAGCGCACCGGCAACGTCGACCTGATCACGCTGGGCATGAACCTGTTCTCGCAGGGCATCGACCCGCAGATCGACTTCTCGCAGATCGACGAGATCCGTCGCACCAGCGAGTACTGCAACCAGATGGAGGTCCACCCGCGCCACCCCTACGCGGGCGACCTGGTCTACACCGCCTTCTCCGGCTCCCACCAGGACGCCATCAAGAAGGGCTTCGACGCCATGGAGGCCGACGCGGCCGCCGCCGGCAAGACGGTCGACGACATCGAGTGGGCGGTTCCGTACCTGCCGATCGACCCGAAGGACGTCGGCCGCTCCTACGAGGCCGTCATCCGGGTCAACTCGCAGTCCGGCAAGGGCGGCATCGCGTACGTCCTGAAGAACGACCACAAGCTGGAACTGCCGCGCCGCATGCAGATCGAGTTCTCGCGGATCATCCAGGCCAAGACCGACGCCGAGGGCGGCGAGGTCACGCCGAAGGCGATCTGGGACGTCTTCTGCGACGAGTACCTGCCGAACCCCGAGAACCCGTGGGGACGCATCCAGCTGCGCTCCGGCTCGACGGCCACCGACAAGGACGGCACCGACACGCTGACCGTCGAGGCGGTCGTGGACGGCGTGGAGACGGTGCTGAACGGCACCGGCAACGGTCCGATCTCCGCCTTCTTCGACGCGCTGGCCGGCATCGGCATCGACGCCCGCCTGCTGGACTACACCGAGCACACCATGAGCGAGGGCGCCTCCGCAGTCGCCGCCTCGTACATCGAGTGCGCGATCGACGGCCGCGTCCTGTGGGGCATCGGCATCGACGCCAACACCACCCGCGCCTCCCTGAAGGCGGTCATCTCCGCCGTCAACCGCGCGGGCCGCTGATCCCTCGTACGCGTAGCCCCGTCCCTCCTCCGGAGGGGCGGGGCTCCGTCGTTCCCGGGCTCAGCGGGCCAGGTAGCCGCCGTCCACCGGCACGATCGCGCCCGTCACGAACGAGGCCGCGTCCGAGGCAAGGAAGGCGATGACCCGGGCCACCTCCTCCGGCTCGCCGAGGCGCCCCATCGGATGGGCCGCGGAGACCTCCGCCAGGTACTCCGGGCCGCCCGGCTCGTCCCTGAGCGCCAGCACCCGCTCCGTACGGATGGTGCCGGGTGCCACCGCGTTGACCCGGATCCCGCGCGCCGCCCACTCCACCGCCAGGTGCTTGGTCAGCCCCGACGCCACGAACTTCGCCGGCCCGTACGCCGCCTGCCGGGCCTGCCCGGCCACGCCCGAGACCGAGGAGACGCACACCAGCGCCCCGCCCGGCCGCTCCTGCGCGGTCATCGCCTCGATCGCGTACTTGCAGGTCAAGAACATGCCCCGGCCGTCGACCGCCATGACGTGGTCCCAGTCCTCGGGGCTGGTCTCGTTCACGTCCGAAAGGGGGAGCACCCCCGCGTTCGCCACGGCGACGTCGAGCCTCCCGTACGCCTCCACCGCGGCGTCGACCATCGCCCGGTTGGCCCGCGGATCCGCGACGTCACCCGTCACGACGGTGATGCCGATGCCCTCGGCGGCCAGTTCCGTACGCACTTCCCCGACCCCGGGGCCATTGATGTCAGCCGCGGTGACGCGGGCTCCGGAGCGGGCCAGCAACAGGGCGGTGGCCTTGCCGATGCCGCTCGCGGCACCCGTCACCAGACAGGACTTCTCGTTCACGCGGCAGAGCGTAGGGAAAAACGGAGACGGGCGGGGGCGCAGTTCGGCCAAGTCCCCCGGGTGGCGCAGGTTGTCTTGTCACACGACTGACGGATCCTCACCGATGTGGCTAACATCACGCCAAACCGGCGATGCTGCCGGAAGGTGACGGAGGTGCGACGTGCTGCCAGTTCGGGGTGGGGACGGCCGGAAGCTGACGGTCTGGGGCATCCGTACCACCTGGAGCACCGTGGGTGACGGGGAGTTCTTCTGCCCCGACTGCGGTGGCGACCGCAACTACCGCCGGCGCACCGGGCGCCGCCGGTTCACGGTCCTCGGCGTCCCGCTGCTGCCGCGCGGAGCGGCCGGGCCCGTCATCGAGTGCCACGGCTGCCGGGAGCGCTTCGACACCGAGGTCCTCGACCACCTGACCACCACCCGCTTCTCGGCGATGCTGCGCGACGCCGTGCACACCGTGACGCTGGCGGTGCTGGCGGCAGGCGGGACCGCCTCGCGCGGGGCGCTGGACGCCGCCGTGTCGGCCGTACGGGCGGCGGGCTTCCAGGACTGCACGGAGGAGCAGTTGGAGTCCCTCGTGGAGGCGCTGGCCACCGACGAGGGCCGGCTCGGGCTGTACGACGTGCCCGAGTGCTGCGGCGCCGCGCTGGCGATCGAGCTCCACGAGGTCCTGGAGCCGCTGGCTCCGCATCTGGCCGGGCCCGGTCGGGAATCGATCCTGCTCCAGGGTGCCCGGATCGCCCTCGCGGACGGCCCGTACACCCCGGCCGAGCGCGAGGTGCTCGCGACGGTGGGCGCCGCGCTGCGGATCGCCTCCGAGGACGTGGCCCGTCTGCTGTCGGCGGTCCGGGCTCCGTAATCCTGACCGAAACGGCCTCGGTCCGGGCTCGGTACGGCCTCGGTGCCGTCTCGGGACGGCCTCGCCGGGCCTTCGACGGGGTAACGATCCGGCCTCGCGCTACTGAATCCGCCCCCCTTCACACTCCGCGTGAAGGGGGGATTCGTGCGTTCCGGCCTCGGCCGTCCACCCCTTGGACATCCGGACGGGGCTTTGACCTGCGCCTACGCGTTTCGACGCGCTCGGCATTACGCCCCTGCGCAGACATCCGCCAGTGGAGATACCCACAGACCTGAGGCCTCCAGGCGTCAACACTTTGTGGAAGTCCACGATATCTGTGAGCACCCCCACAGGCGTTCAATTCCGGTCACACGACGAGACGCCGCCGGTAACACAGCGGGGCTTCGATTCACGTGAACGCACTGACAACCCTGGCGAACCAATGGCTGGGGCCCCTCCCGGCGGTAGCCGGGGGAGACCCGCTTCGCCCAGGGATAACCAGATTCCTCTCGTTTACCTACCTCTTGAAGGGCAAGGCAGAGATGGCACGTGTCGCCGCCCGGTTCCCCGTCAGCGGAGAGCCCAGCACGCACCCGGTCGACGAGGTGCTCCCCCTCCCCAAGCTGGCGCTGTACGGCTTCCAGCACGTACTCGCGTTCTACGCCGGTGCGGTGATCGTCCCGATCATCGTGGGCGGTGCCCTCGGCCTGACCACCGAGCAGCTGGTCTACCTGATCAACGCCGACCTGTTCACCTGCGGCATCGCCTCGATCATCCAAGCGTGGGGCATCGGCCGGATCGGCGCCCGCCTGCCGCTGATCCAGGGCGTCACCTTCACCGCGGTCTCCCCGATGATCGCCATCGGGCTCGGAGCGGGCGGCGGCACGGCGGGCCTGCTCGTCATCTACGGCGCGGTCATCACGGCCGGCATCGCGACCTTCGCCTTCGCCTGGCTGCCCCCCAAGGCCTTCCGTGCGGTCATGAGGCTCTTCCCGCCGGTCGTCACGGGCACGGTGATCACCGTCCTCGGCATCGTCCTGATCCCCGTCGGTCTCAACGACGCCGCGGGCGGTCTCGGCAGCCCGGACTTCGGCGACCCGAAGAACTTCGCGTACGCCGGCGGCACGATGCTCTTCATCCTCGTCCTGATGAAGCTCGGCAAGCCCTTCCTGTCCAGCATCGCGATCCTGATCGGCCTGGTCGGCGGCACCGCGGTCGCCTTCCTGCTCGGCGACGCCAAGTTCGGCGATGTGAGCAACTCGGACTGGATCGGCATCACCACCCCGTTCCACTACGGGGCGCCGAAGTTCGCCTGGTTCCCGATCCTGCTGATGCTCATCGTCATGCTGATCACCATGGTCGAGACGACCGGCGACACGTACGCCGTCGGCGACATCGTCGGCAAGGAGATCGACAGCGAGACCGTGGCCCGCGCCCTGCGCGCCGACGGAGCCGCGACCGCCCTCGGCGGCGTCCTGAACTCCTTCCCGTACGTGGCCTTCGCCGAGAACGTCGGCCTGGTGCGCATGACCAAGGTGAAGAGCCGCTTCGTCGTGGTCGCCGCGGGCGTCTTCATGATCGTGCTCGGGCTGATCCCGAAGGCCGCCGCGATCGTCGCCGCGGTCCCGCACGGAGTGCTCGGCGGCGCGGCGACGGTGATGTTCGCGATGGTGGCGCTGGCCGGTATCCAGACCCTGGCCAAGGTCGACCTCAAGGAGGAGAAGAACGCGCTGGTCGTGGGCGTCTCCCTGGCCTTCGCCCTGCTGCCGGCGACCGTCCCGGTGCTCTTCAAGGACCACATGGGCGCGGACCTGTCCTCGCTCCTCAACAGCGGGGTGACGCTCGGCGCCTCGGCCGCGATCGTGCTCAACCTGATCTTCAACGGCCTGGCCAAGGACGATGCGCACGGCGCCGTACCGGCCGCGGTGCCCTCCCAGGCGACGGCTCCGGCCGCGGCCATGGCGACGGCGACGCCGGCGGCGGAGCCTGCCGAGGCCGAGGCCGAGGCCGAGACGGTGGCCGAGGCCGCCGTCGGCGCCGCCGTGAGCACGGCACCCGCCGTCGCCGTGAAGGCCGGCGCGGACGAGGAGGCCCCGCCCGCCTCCTGACCCTCCCACGGTCGATGGCCCTCCACCCGGACCGGTGTCCGGGCGGAGGGCCATCGCCGCGCCCGGGCAGGCGACAATGGGCGCATGAGTCTGTTCCGCGACGACGGCATCGTGCTGCGCACCCAGAAGCTGGGTGAGGCGGACCGCATCATCACGCTCCTCACCCGGGGCCACGGCCGGGTGCGGGCCGTCGCCCGCGGGGTGCGGCGTACGAAGTCCAAGTTCGGCGCCGGGCTGGAACCTTTCTCCCACGCCGACGTGCAGTTCTTCGCGCGAGGCAGCGAGCTGATCGGCCGCAGCCTCCCGCTCTGCACCCAGACCGAGATCATCGCCCCGTACGGCAACGGCATCGTCACCGACTACGCCCGCTACACCGCCGGCACCGCGATGCTGGAGACCGCCGAGCGGTTCACCGAGAACGAGGGCGAGCCCGCCGTACAGCAGTACCTGCTGCTGATCGGCGCCCTGCGCACGCTCTCGCGCGGCGAGCACGAGCCGAACCTCATCCTCGACGCGTTCCTGCTGCGCTCCCTCGCCGTCAACGGCTACGCGCCCAGCTTCACGGACTGCGCGAAGTGCGGGATCCATGGCCCCAACCGGCACTTCTCGGTCGCCGCGGGCGGGGTCGTCTGCGGTGACTGCCGGGTCGCCGGCAGCGTCGTACCCTCGTCGGAGGCCATCGCCCTGCTCAGCGCGCTGCTGACGGGCGACTGGGGGCATGCGGACGCCTGCGAGGCGCGGTACGTGCGGGAGGGCAGTGGGCTCGTCTCCGCCTATTTGCACTGGCATCTGGAGCGCGGGCTACGCTCCCTGCGATACGTCGAGAAATAGGAGCTGGACACATGGCACGACGCGGGATTCTGGGGCGCTCTCGCCGGGAGTACAAGGTTCCCGAGCCGCACCCGTCCGGTGAGCGCCCGCCGAAGATCCCCGGCGAGCTCGTCCCGAACCACGTCGCGGTGGTCATGGACGGCAACGGCCGCTGGGCCAAGGAGCGCGGGCTGCCGCGCACCGAGGGCCACAAGGTCGGCGAGGGCGTCGTGCTCGACGTGCTCAAGGGCTGCCTGGAGATGGGCGTCAAGAACCTCTCCCTGTACGCCTTCTCGACGGAGAACTGGAAGCGCTCGCCCGACGAGGTCCGCTTCCTGATGAACTTCAACCGTGACGTCATCCGGCGCCGCCGCGACGAGATGAACGAGCTGGGCATCCGGATCCGCTGGGTCGGCCGCATGCCGAAGATGTGGAAGTCGGTCGTCCAGGAGCTCCAGGTCGCCCAGGAGCAGACCGTCGACAACGACGCGATGACCCTGTACTTCTGCGTGAACTACGGCGGCCGCGCGGAGATCGCGGACGCGGCGCAGGCGATCGCCCGGGACGTGGCCGCGGGGAGGCTGGACCCGTCGAAGGTCAACGAGAAGACCTTCGCGAAGTACATGTACTACCCGGACATGCCGGACGTGGACCTGTTCCTGCGGCCGAGCGGCGAGCAGCGCACCTCCAACTACCTGCTCTGGCAGAGCGCCTACGCCGAGATGGTCTTCCAGGACGTGCTGTGGCCGGACTTCGACCGCCGCGACCTGTGGGCGGCCTGCCTGGAGTACGCCCAGCGCGACCGCCGCTTCGGCGGCGCCGTCCCGAACCAGCCCGAGCCGGGCCCCAGGGCCTGAGGGTCGCCTAAGCTCCTGTGTCATGCACATGAGTGAGGATGGCGCGCGGTCGACGCGCACGCGGCCGGCCGGGCGGACGGAACAGGCCGTGTTCGTGTACGAGCCGGCGTTCGAGGACTTCCGCGGGGCCGTCCGGGCCCGCGCCCGGCGGACGGGGGCGGGCCGCGCGGAGACGGTCCTGGTCCCGCTGGTGACGACCGGCGTCATGGTGGGGTTCGCCCTGTTCCGGGGGTTCCTGCCGGGCCTCGTCGCGGTCTGCGCGGTGCTGGGCCTGGGCGCCGGGGCCTTCGGGGTCTCGCGCGGTCGGCGCGGCATGGCGCGCCGGCTCCACGGGGTGATGGCAGCGTACGGGCAGTGCCGCACGGTGGTCGACGAGCGGGGCACCGCTACGACCGGCCGGACCATGTCGTACACGGGCGACTGGACGCTCTTCACGCACTGGGCCGAGACGCCGGAGCTCTTCGTCCTGCTCGGGGGCCCGCGCGCGAGCTGCCTCGCGGTGCTGCCGAAGCGGGGGGCCGAGGAGCCGGCCGACGTCGACCGCCTGCGCGGGATCCTCGACCGGAACCTGCGCAGGCTCTAGGCGGAGGCGGAGGCCGCCGCGCAGTCGGCGCAGGTGCCGAAGATCTCCACCGTGTGGGCCACGTTCACGTAGCCGTGCTCGGCCGCGATGGACTCCGCCCACTTCTCCACCGCCGGGCCCTCCACCTCGACCGCCTTGCCGCACTTGCGGCAGACCAGGTGATGGTGGTGGTCCCCCGTGGAACAGCGCCGGTAGACCGACTCCCCGTCGCTGGTGCGCAGTACGTCGACCTCGCCGGCGTCGGCGAGCGACTGGAGGGTGCGGTACACGGTGGTCAGGCCCACCGAGTCACCGCGGTGCTTGAGCATGTCGTGCAGTTCCTGGGCGCTGCGGAACTCGTCCACCTCGTCCAGCGCCGCGGCGACGGCTGCCCGCTGCCGGGTGGATCGTCCTCGTACTGGCGCGGTATTCATCTCGCCAGGCGCAGTCGCCACCGGTTCCTCCTCGTATCGGCCTCGGCCCATTGTGCCAGGCGGCCGTACCTCCCGGATCTGCCTAGACCTTCACATCATCGCGCGTGCAGACCTCTTCGGTGGCGCGGGCCGCGTTCGCGCGGCGCCGGGCCAGCGGGGTGGACACCGCTGTCATCACCATGAAGACGCCGATGGCGAGCAGCACGATCGTGCCGCCCGAGGGGGCGTCGATGTAGTACGTCAGGGTCGTGCCGGAGAGCGACACCAGCACGCCGATCACCATGGCCACCGACAGCGTCGCGGTGAACCCGCGGGTGACGCGCTGCGCCGCCGCGACCGGGATCACCATCATGGCGCTGACCAGCAGCAGGCCGACGATGCGCATGGCCACGGTGACGGTGACGGCGGCGGTGACCGCGATCAGCAGGTTCAGGAAGCGCACCGGCAGGCCGGTGACCCGGGCGAACTCCTCGTCCTGGCAGACGGCGAACAGCTGGCGGCGCAGTCCGAGGGTGACGGCGATGACGAAGGCCGCGAGGATCACGACGGCCGTGACGTCCTCGGCGGAGACCGTGGTGATCGATCCGAAGAGGTAGCTGGTCAGGTTGGCCGTCGAGCCGCCCGGAGCCAGGTTGATGATCATCACGCCGCCGGCCAGGCCGCCGTAGAAGAGCATGGCGAGGGCGATGTCGCCGCTTGTCTTGCCGCGGGAGCGGATCAGCTCCATGCCGACCGCGCCGATCACCGCGACCAGGGTCGCCATCCACACCGGGCTCGCGTTGAAGAGGAAGCCGAGCGCGACACCGGTCATGGCCACGTGGCCGATGCCGTCGCCCATGACGGCCTGGCGGCGCTGGACGAGGTACGTGCCGATGGCGGGGGCGGTGACGCCGACCAGGACGGCCGCGAGCAGGGCCCGCTGCATGAAGGCGTAGTGGAGGAGGTCCATCAGCTCAGCAATCCCGTCCGGAGCGGCTCGGCGTCGTGCGCCGCGTGGGGGTGTACGTGGTCGTGGCCGGGCAGGGCGTGCTGCCCCACGGCCTCGGGCGGCGGGCCGTCGTGGACGACGCAGCCGTCGCGCAGGACGACGGCGCGGTCGATCAGCGGCTCCAGCGGGCCCAGCTCGTGCAGGACGAGCAGGACGGTCGAGCCGGCGGAGACCTGCTCGCGCAGGGCGTTCGCGAGGACCTCCTGGTTGGCGAGGTCCACGCCGGCCATCGGCTCGTCCATGATCAGGAGTTCGGGCTCCACGGCGAGCGCCCGCGCGATGAGTACGCGCTGGTGCTGGCCGCCGGAGAGGGCGTTGACGGAGGCGTCGGCGTGCTGGCTCATGTCGACGAGGGCCAGGGCCCGCTCGACGGCCGCCTTGTCGGCCTTGCGCAGGATGCCGAAACGGGAGCGGGCGAGCCGGCCCGAGGAGACGACCTCGCGGACGGTGGCCGGGACCCCGCTGGCGGCGGTGGTGCGCTGCGGGACGTACCCGATGCGCGACCAGGCGCGGAAGCGCTTGAAGTCGGTGCCGAACAGGGCCAGCCCGCCGTCGGAGAGCGGGACCTGACCGACGATCGCGCGCACGGCCGTGGACTTGCCCGAGCCGTTGGCGCCGAGCAGCGCGACGACCTCGCCGCGCCGCACGGTGAGGTCGACCCCGCGCAGCACGGGGCGCGAGCCGAGCGAGGCCGTGGCCCCGCGCAGGGATATGACGGGCTGGTCCGCTGCCTCCGCGGGCTGGGACTCCATGGCACGCGCCTCCGTTACTGCCATCACTTGCTACCGAGCGCCTTCTGCAGGTTCTTCAGGTTGGACCGCATGACCTCGAAGTAGTCAGCGCCCTGGGACTTGTCGGTGATTCCTTCGAGCGGGTCGAGGACATCGGTCTTCAGGCCCGTGTCGGCGGCGAGCGTCTTGGCGGTCTTGTCGCTGGCCAGGGTCTCGAAGAACACGGTCGAGACATTGTCCTTCTTCGCGACGGCCTGGAGCTCCTTCATCCGGGCCGGGCTCGGCTCGGACTCGGGGTCCACGCCGGAGATGCCCTCCTGGTCGAGGCCGTAGCGCTCGGCGAGGTAGCCGAAGGCGGAGTGCGTGGTGATGAAGGTCTTGGAGGCGGTGTTCTTCAGGCCGTCCTTGAACTCCGTGTCGAGCGCCGTGAGCTTGCCGAGCAGCTCGTCGGTGTTCTTGCGGTAGTCCGCCGCGTGGTCCGGGTCGGCCTTCTCCAGGGCCGCGCCCACGCCCTTGGCGACCTCGGCGTACTTCACCGGGTCGAGCCAGACGTGCGGGTCCTCGCCGGCCTCGCCGTGGGAGTGGCCGTGGCCCTCCTCGCCCTCGGTATGGCCCTCCTCGCCCTCGTGGGCGTGGTCGTGGCCCGAGGAACCGTGGACCTCCAGCTTGGTGAGCTTGGCGGCGTCGACGACGTTCTTCACGCCGGACTGGGCGACGGCCTTGTCGACGGCGGGCTGGAGGCCCTTGAGGTAGAGGACGACATCGGATTCGCCCAGCTGCCCGGTCTGCTTCGGGGTGATCTCCAGGTCGTGCGGTTCGACGCCCGGCTTGGTCAGGGTGTCGGCCTTCACGTGGTCCTTGCCGATCTGTTCGGCGAGGAACTGCATCGGGTAGAACGACGACATGACGTGCAGCTTGCCGTCCTTGCCGGTTCCGGCAGAGGCTCCGGAGCACGCGGTGAGGGCCGTGGCGCCGAGGGTCACGGCTCCGGCGAGGGCGGCGGCGGGTATGAGGCGTCGTACGTTCATGACATCCATTTTCATCAAAGATGGAAACGATTGTCAAAAACCCAGGTGGGGGGCCCGGGGGAGGCGCCCTCGAACGGGAACCGATTTGAAAGGGGGGGTGCGGGCGCCGGTAACCTAAAGCCTTCGCCGTTCGTCCTCGTAATGAAGAGAGCACCGTGGCCGCCGACAAGATCGAAACCATCGTCAGCCTGAGCAAGCGCCGTGGCTTCGTTTTCCCGTGCAGTGACATCTACGGCGGCTCCAAGGCCGCCTGGGACTACGGTCCGCTGGGTGTCGAGCTCAAGGAGAACATCAAGCGCCAGTGGTGGAAGGCCATGGTCACCGGGCGCGAGGACATCGTCGGCCTCGACTCTTCCGTGATCCTGGCCCCCGAGGTCTGGGTGGCCTCCGGCCACGTCGCGACCTTCTCGGACCCGCTGACCGAGTGCACCTCCTGTCACAAGCGCCACCGCGCCGACCACCTGGAAGAGGCGTACGAGGCCAAGCACGGCCGCCTCCCCGCGAACGGCCTCGCCGACATCAACTGCCCCAACTGCGGCGTGAAGGGCCAGTTCACCGAGCCGAAGCAGTTCTCCGGCATGCTGGAGACCCACCTCGGCCCGACCCAGGACACCGGCTCGAAGGCGTTCCTGCGCCCCGAGACCGCCCAGGGCATCTTCACCAACTACGCCCACGTGCAGACCACCGCGCGCAAGAAGCCCCCGTTCGGCATCGCGCAGATGGGCAAGTCCTTCCGCAACGAGATCACTCCGGGCAACTTCATCTTCCGCACGCGCGAGTTCGAGCAGATGGAGATGGAGTTCTTCGTCAAGCCGGGCGAGGACGAGCAGTGGCAGGAGTACTGGATGCAGGAGCGGTGGAACTGGTACCGCGACCTCGGCATCCGCGAGGAGAACATCCGCTGGTACGAGCACCCGAAGGAGAAGCTGTCCCACTACTCGAAGCGCACCGCCGACATCGAGTACCGCTTCAACTTCGGCGGCAACGAGTTCTCCGAGCTTGAGGGCGTCGCCAACCGCACCGACTTCGACCTGAAGGCGCACTCCGCGGCCTCCGGCCAGGAGCTCGTCTACTTCGACCAGGAGACGAAGGAGAAGTACACCCCGTACGTCATCGAGCCGGCGGCCGGTGTGAACCGCGCGATGCTCGCCTTCATGCTCGACGCGTTCAACGAGGACGAGGCCCCGAACGCCAAGGGCGTCATGGAGAAGCGCACCGTGATGCGCTTCGACCCGCGCCTGGCCCCGATCAAGGTCGCCGTCCTGCCGCTGTCCCGCAACGCGCAGCTGTCGCCGAAGGCCAAGGGCCTCGCCGCCGACCTGCGCAAGTTCTGGAACATCGAGTTCGACGACGCGGGCGCCATCGGCCGCCGCTACCGCCGCCAGGACGAGATCGGTACGCCGTTCTGCGTCACCGTCGACTTCGACACCCTGGACGACAACGCGGTGACCGTGCGCGAGCGCGACACCATGAAGCAGGAGCGCGTCTCCCTGGACCAGATCCAGAGCTACCTCGGCAGCCGTCTGCTCGGCTGCTAGGTCCCTGCCCCGTGCGGGGCGGAACGGCCGGTGGCCCGGTGCGCGTCACGCGCACCGGGCCACCGTCGTTTCCGCCCCGGTTCAGGCCTGGGCCTGGGACTGGACCCGGGCCTCCGCCTCGGCCGCCTCGGCGGCACGCCGCTCACCCTCGGCCTGCGAGCGCTTCGCGTAGCGCGCGGTCCACAGGGCCAGCAGGCCCAGCGTCCCGTAGATCAGGACCGGGCTGACGACCACCATGGTGTCGGTGGGCAGCAGGTACGCCAGGCCGACCCGCACCGCGGCCTCCGCCAGGTAGGCCACTCCCCACACGGTGGTCATGACGGTCATCGTGCGGCGGAAGCCGTCGAACTGCCACAGGCCGTTCCACCAGGCGGTGCTCTCGGGGGTGCCGTCGGTGGCGAACTTGCGGCCGAAGTAGAACATCAGCGGACGCGGTGCGAGCAGGGTGGCGAGGCAGAGCAGCCCGAACAGCCCGGTCACCCCCGAGTCCTTGATCAGCAGCGCGCGCGCCGAGTGCGCGCCGACGAGCGAGACGACGGCCGTGATCACCAGGAACACCAGGGTGACGATGGCGAATTCGTCCAGCTTGCGGCGCCAGGCCAGGCTGATGGCACTGTCGAGCACCGGCCACGCGCCGCTGACCAGCAGCGCGCTGAACTCGCTCCAGCCGTGGTCGTGCAGCTGGTTGTACGTGAGGATCGGCGCGACCACGTTGAGGCCGATGGTCAGGATCCAGCCGAGGGCAGCGGCGCCGCCCGAACGGGCCGGAGGCTTGGGCTGCGTCGCCTGAGTTGGTTGAGCGGACAAGGTTCCCCCTGGAACGTGCCTGATGAAGGGTGGTAGGGGGAACGTATGGAGTTTGACGGGGTACGGACAAGGTGAGCTCGTGCCAAATGATCATCAAGTCGTCCGGAGTGGCCCGTTCCGGACGTTCTCGGCCGGTCAGGCGCGCAGGCCCCGGATCACGAGCGCGGTGACCGCCTCGAACTCCGTGATGATCGTGGGCTTCTGCCATTCCGCCGCGTACTGCGGATCATGGAAACGGCCGGTGGCGTCGAACACCGCCCGGGCGGCTCCCGGGACATCGGGCGCGCTGAGCGAGCCCGCCGCGACGCCCTCAGCGATGATCCGGCACAACTGCTCGATCAGCTGACTCAGATGGTGGTCCACCACGCCGCTGTTCTCGGCGAGCAGCACCGTGTACGTCGCGAACAGCTCCGGGTCGTCACCCGCCTTGTGGCGCTTGGCCTCGAACAGCGCCTCCAGCCACGCCTCCAGCTTGGAGGGCGCGGTCCCGGTGGGGGCCGACGTGATCGCTTCCAGGAGGATGACGTTCTTGGTGAGCCAGCGGTCCGTGACCGCCTCGCGCAGCGCCGCCTTCGACGGGAAGTGCCGGTACACACTGCCGTGGCTGACGCCTAGGGCGCGGGCCACGTCCACCACGGTCGCCTTGGTGGGGCCGAAGCGGCGCAGCACCTCCTCGGTGGTCTCGAGGATGCGCTCGGGTGTCAGGGGCTCGGCAGCAGCGGGGGGCATGAGTACGACCGTACCGCCCGCTCAGTGCTCGCTGTCGAGGTGGGCCATCTGCGCTTCCGGGTACCGGTCGCCGGCCGCCGCTCCCGCGGGGACCGCCTCCTCGATGGCCGCAAGGTCCGCGGTCGTCAGCTCCACGGCCATGGCACCCAGTGCCTCGGACAGTCTGTCCCGGCGGCGGGCGCCCACCAGCGGCACGATGTCCTCGCCGCGCGAGAGCACCCAGGCGATGGCGGTCTGCGCGACGCTGACCCCCTTGTCCTCCGCGACCTTGCGCAGGGCGTCGACCAGGTCGAGATTGCGCTGCAGGTTCTCGCCCTGGAAGCGCGGGCTCATCCCGCGGAAGTCGCCCGGCGCCAGCTCCCGGTCGCGGCTGAAGTGCCCGCTGATCAGACCGCGGCTCAGCACCCCGTACGCCGTGACCCCGATGCCCAGCTCTCGGGCGGTCGGCAGGATCTCCGCCTCGATGCCGCGGGAGACGAGCGAGTACTCGATCTGGAGGTCCGAGATCGGCGCCACGGCGGCGGCCCGGCGCAGGGTGTCGGCGCCGACCTCCGAGAGGCCGATGTGCCGCACGTGCCCGGCCTCGACGGCCTCGGCGATGGCGCCGACGGTCTCCTCGATCGGGACGTCCGGATCGACGCGGGCGATCCGGTAGACGTCGATGTGGTCCCGGCCCAGCCGCTGGAGCGAGTAGGCCAGGAAGTTCTTGACGGCCTCGGGGCGGCCGTCATAGCCGGTGAAGCCGCCCTCGACGGTGCGCAGGGCGCCGAACTTCACGCTGATCAGCGCCTGCTCCGCGGCCGCGGCGGGCGCGGAGCGCAGGGCTTCGCCGATCAGCATCTCGTTGTGCCCCATGCCGTAGAAGTCGCCCGTGTCGAGCAGTGCGCTCGCGCCCTCGGGGACGGCGTCCAGGTAGGCGTGGATGGTCGCGATCGACTCGGTGCGGTCGGCCTCCCCGTACAGGGCGGACATGCCCATGCAGCCCAGCCCCAGCGGGAAGACGGAGGGGCCGGTGGAGCCGAGGGTTCGGGTGTTCTCGTTCGTGGTCATGGAACAACCATGGCATGACGGGTGACAGATTTCAATATCTGTCACCCGTCAGGGCGGCTACGCCGCCACCCGGAGGGCCAGGGCCGCCGCCGCGACCAGGGCGAGGACGGCCGCAGGGGCCAGTTCGAAGTCCTTGACCCGCAGGTGGCTGATGACCGCGCCGATGAAGTAGAGCGTCACGCCGACCGCGGCGGCCACGCCCAGCGGAGTCACCCACAGGCCCGCCACCAGGCCTATCGCGCCGGCGGCCTTCAGGGTGGCCAGCCGCGGCAGCCAGGAGTCCGGCACCCGGACCTTCCGCATGCTCGCCACGACCGCCTCGTTCCGCTGGAGCGTGAAGGTGGCGGACGCGGCCAGGACGAGGGTGAGCAGGCCGGCGACGACGGCGTAGGCAATGAACATGATGAACTCCAACGATTGATGATGTCAGATCATTGAACAGCATCAACGATCGGGAGCCCGCAACCATTCCCGGATTGTTACGATGTCCGATATGACGGCAGCTCAGGAGTCCCCGCACCCCCCGCAGCGGCTGGGCCTGCTCCTGGCCTGGCACGGCTCGATCACCGAGTCACTCATGAAGCGGGCGCTCAGTACGGCCGGGCTCACCCCGCGCCACGCGATGACGCTGATGTATCTGGAGGACGGCCCCATCGGCCAGCGGGCCCTCGCCGAGCGGCTGGACGTGGATCCGAGCGTGCTGGTCGGCATCCTCAACGACCTGGAGGGGGAGGGGCTGGCCGTCCGCCGCCGGGACCCGGCCGACCGCCGCCGCCACAACGTGGCCATCACCGAGGCCGGATCGACGGCCCTCGCCAAGACGAACGCGGCCCTCGACGAGGTGGAGCTCTCGCTCTTCTCCGCGTTCTCGCACGCCGACAAGAACGCGCTGCGCGCACTGCTCGGCCGGATCGACTCGAACCCCGAGCACTTCGACTGCGGGGAGTAGGAGCCCTCCGGGCCCGCCCGCCCCCCCCGCAGCCCTGCCGCCGGGCCTCAGCCGCGCGGCGGAGCCGTCGCCCGCGAGGGCCCTGCCGCCGCCGCTTCCAGCGTGCGGGCCGTACGCTCCGCCGTCCCCATGGCCCACCGGCCGCTGGTCGCGGCGCCCACCACGAGCGCGAGCAGCCCGCAGCCCGTGATGATCCACCAGGCCGGCCGCGTCGCCTCGACGAAACCGGCGCCGCCCGCCGTCCCCGCCGCCAGGACCGCGCCGATCACGGCCACGCCCAGCGTGCCGCCGGTCTGCCTGCTGGTCGAGGCGACCGCGGCCGCCACCCCCGCCTGGGCCCGGGGCATGCCGGAGACCGCCGTATTGGTGATGGGCGCGTTCACCATGCCGAATCCGAGCCCGAACAGCACGTAGGCGGTGAACAGCAGCGGCGTCGAGGTCTCCGCCGAGAACGCGGCGAACAGCACCCCGCTCGCCGCCATGGCCGTTCCCGCGATCAGCAGCGACGGTCGCGGTCCGCGGTTGCCGACCAGCCGGCCCGACAGCGGGGCGCACAGGAAGGTCATCAGGGCCATCGGCAGCATGTAGAGCCCGGCGTCGAGCGCGCTGAGCCCCCGTACGTCCTGCAAGTACAGGGTGTTCAGGAAGAGGAACCCCGACAGCGCGGCGAAGGCGCCGATCGCGATCAGCGTCGCGCCGCTGAACGGAGCGCTCCGGAAGAACCGCGGGTCGATCAGCGGCTCCGTCCGCCGCGGCTCGTACACCAGCAGGCCCACCAGCGAGGCCACGGCCAGGGCCGCGCAGCCGAGGATGACCGGGGCGTTCCAGCCCGCGCTCGGCGCCTCGATGATCCCGTACGTCACGGAGCCGAGCAGGGCCATGACCAGCACCTGCCCCACCGGGTCCGGGCGGCGCGGGTGCGCGGCCCGGGACTCGGGGACGAACCGCAGGGTCAGCACCAGGGCAAGCAGCCCGATCGGGAGGTTGATCCAGAAGATGGACCGCCATCCGACGGACTCCACCAGGAGCCCGCCGATCAGCGGTCCCACGGCCATGGAGATGCCCACCACCGCGCCCCAGGCGCCGATGGCCCGGGCCCGCTCGCGGGGATCCGTGAAGGTGTTGGTGATGATCGACATGGCGACCGGGTTGAGCATCGACCCGCCCACGGCCTGGACCATCCGGAAGACGATCAGCCACTCCAGCGTCGGCGCCAGCGAGCAGAGCAGCGAGCCGGCCGTGAAGAACACCAGGCCCACGGTGAAGACCCTGCGGCGCCCGATCCGGTCCGCGGTGGAGCCCGCCAGCATCAGCAGCGAGGCCAGGACCAGCGTGTACGCGTCGATCGTCCACTGCATGCCGGAGACCGAGGCGCCCAGCTCGCGGCGCATCGAGGGCAGGGCGACGTTCAGGACGGTCACGTCGAGGCTGACGATGAGCAGGCTCATGCAGCAGATCGCCAGGACCAGCATCCGCCGTCGGCGGCTCAACTCCGACATGGTTCCGATAGTACGCCTAACTAAAGAGATGCGTGCCCCACTCCGTCTGGGCGACAATGGGGGGATGACCACGCTCCCCCCGCCGCTCGCGATCGGCCCGCACACCGTGCAGCCCCCCGTGGTGCTCGCCCCCATGGCCGGCATCACCAATGCCCCGTTCCGCACCCTCTGCCGGGAGTTCAGCGGCGGCAAGGGACTGTTCGTGAGCGAGATGATCACGACCCGCGCCCTGGTCGAGCGCAACGAGAAGACCATGCAGCTGATCCACTTCGACGAGACCGAGAAGCCTCGCTCGATCCAGCTGTACGGAGTGGATCCGGCGACGGTCGGCAAGGCGGTCCGCATGATCGTCGAAGAGGACCGCGCCGACCACATCGACCTCAACTTCGGCTGCCCCGTCCCCAAGGTGACCCGCAAGGGCGGCGGCTCGGCCCTCCCGTACAAGCGGAACCTGCTGCGCGCGATCCTGCGCGAGGCCGTCGCGGGCGCCGGCGACCTGCCGGTCACGATGAAGATGCGCAAGGGCATCAACGACGACCACCTCACCTACCTGGACGCCGGCCGCATCGCCGTCGAGGAGGGCGTCACCGCCATCGCCCTGCACGGGCGCACCACGGCCCAGCACTACGGCGGCACCGCCGACTGGGACGCCATCGCGCGGCTCAAGGAGCACGTCCCGGAGATCCCCGTGCTCGGCAACGGCGACATCTGGTGCGCCGAGGACGCGCTGCGCATGGTCCGCGAGACCGGCTGCGACGGCGTGGTCGTCGGGCGCGGCTGCCTGGGCCGCCCGTGGCTGTTCAACGACCTGGTCGCGGCCTTCGAGGGGCGCCCGGAGGACTTCCACAAGCCCACGCTGCGCGAGGTCGCGGGCACCATGCACCGGCACGCCCAGCTGCTGGGGGAGTGGATCGGCGACGAGACGCGCGGGGTGATCGACTTCCGTAAGCACGTGGCCTGGTACCTCAAGGGCTTCTCGGTGGGTTCCGAGATGCGGAAGAAGCTGGCGGTCACCTCGTCCCTGGCCGAGCTGAACGCTCATCTGAGCGAGCTCGACCTGGACCAGGCGTGGCCCGACAGCGCGGACGGTCCGCGCGGCCGGACGTCCGGAAACAACCGGGTTGTCCTCCCGGATGGCTGGCTGAAGGATCCTTACGACTGTGCGGGCGTGAGTGAGGATGCGGAACTGGACACGTCCGGGGGCTGAGAATCAGCTGACAAACTCTGCCACCGGCGGCGTGACATACGCCACGCATGGGTGGGGTTGCGCTCACATGAGCGCGAAAATCACGGGTATGACTTCCAAAGGGTGGCACTGGGTGCCACCCTTTGTTTGTTCAAGACTTGAACGCAAATGTATCGATGATCGCTCATCCGAGCGGAAACAGGCCTCAGGAGGCTCTCCCCCCTTCGGGAGGTGAACGCTCTTCGTATGTTCCGGCTACTCATCGGTTACTTTCGATCTGGTGGCGCACGGGTGGTTACAGCCACATGACGACCAAGTGGACGTACCCAGAAGCCTTCGATCTGGGTATGTTCCTGGCCGTCAGGGCAGCCACCGAGTCCTCGAGGAGTCGAGACCCGTGTCGGAAAACAAAGATCAGAAGTTCGTCTACGACTTCACCGAGGGAAACCGCGACCTCAAGGACCTTCTCGGCGGCAAGGGGGCCAACCTCGCCGAGATGACCAACCTGGGTCTGCCGGTCCCTCCCGGCTTCACCATCACCACCGAGGCCTGCAAGGTCTACCTCGCCAGCGGTGAGGCCCCGGCCGCGCTGCGCGACGAGGTCAGCGCCCACCTGGCGGCCCTCGAAGCGAAGATGGGCAAGAAGCTCGGCCAGTCGGACGACCCGCTGCTGGTCTCCGTGCGCTCCGGCGCCAAGTTCTCGATGCCGGGCATGATGGACACGGTCCTCAACATCGGCCTCTCCGACGAGTCGGTCGCCGGCCTCGCCTCCCAGGCCGGCAACGAGCGCTTCGCGTGGGACTCGTACCGCCGCCTCATCCAGATGTTCGGCAAGACCGTCCTGGACGTGGACGGCGAGCTCTTCGAGGAGGCCCTCGACGAGGCCAAGGCCGCCAAGAAGGTCACCGTCGACACCGACCTCGACGCCGCCGACCTCAAGAAGCTGGTCACCCGCTTCAAGAAGATCGTCGCCAAGCAGGCCGGCCGCGAGTTCCCGCAGGACGCCCGCGAGCAGCTCGACCTCGCCGTCGAGGCGGTCTTCAACTCCTGGAACACCGACCGCGCCAAGCTCTACCGCCGCCAGGAGCGCATCCCGAGCGACCTGGGCACCGCGGTCAACATCTGCTCCATGGTCTTCGGCAACCTCGGCCCCGACTCCGGCACCGGCGTCGCCTTCACCCGCGACCCGGCCAGCGGCCACGCGGGCGTCTACGGCGACTACCTGCAGAACGCCCAGGGCGAGGACGTCGTCGCGGGCATCCGCAACACCGTCCCGCTGGCGGACCTGGAGACCATCGACAAGGCCTCCTACGACCAGCTCATGACGATCATGACGACGCTGGAGACCCACTACAAGGATCTCTGCGACATCGAGTTCACGATCGAGCGCGGCCAGCTGTGGATGCTGCAGACCCGCGTCGGCAAGCGCACCGCCGGCGCCGCCTTCCGCATCGCCACCCAGCTCGTGGACCAGGGCCTCATCGACGAGGCCGAGGCCCTCCAGCGCGTCAACGGCGCCCAGCTCGCGCAGCTGATGTTCCCCCGCTTCGACGAGGGCGCCAGCACCGAGCTGCTCGGCCGCGGCATCGCCGCCTCCCCGGGCGCGGCCGTCGGCAAGGCCGTCTTCGACTCGTACACGGCCGTCAAGTGGTCCCGCTCCGGCGAGAAGGTCATCCTGATCCGCCGCGAGACCAACCCGGACGACCTGGACGGCATGATCGCCGCCGAGGGCATCCTGACCTCGCGCGGCGGCAAGACCTCGCACGCCGCCGTCGTGGCCCGCGGCATGGGCAAGACCTGCGTCTGCGGCGCCGAGGACCTGGAGGTCGACACCAAGCGCCGCCGCATGACGGTCGGCGGCAAGGTGATCGAGGAGGGCGACGTCGTCTCGATCGACGGCTCCACCGGCAAGGTCTACCTCGGTGAGGTACCCGTCGTACCGTCCCCGGTCGTCGAGTACTTCGAGGGCCGCATGCACGCCGGCGCCGACGACGCCGACGAGCTGGTCCAGGCCGTGCACCGGATCATGGCCTACGCGGACCGCGTCCGCCGGCTGCGGGTGCGCGCCAACGCCGACAACGCCGAGGACGCGCTGCGCGCCCGCCGTTTCGGCGCCCAGGGCATCGGCCTGTGCCGCACCGAGCACATGTTCCTCGGCGAGCGCCGCGAGCTGGTCGAGCACCTGATCCTCGCCGACACCGACAAGGAGCGCGAGGAGGCACTGAGTGCCCTCCTGCCGCTCCAGAAGAAGGACTTCGTCGAGCTGTTCGAGGCGATGGACGGACTGCCCGTCACCGTCCGCCTCCTCGACCCGCCGCTGCACGAGTTCCTGCCCGACATCACCGAGCTGTCGGTGCGCGTCGCCCTCGCCGAGGCCCGCAAGGACGCCAACGAGAACGACCTGCGCCTGCTCCAGGCCGTGCACAAGCTGCACGAGCAGAACCCGATGCTGGGTCTGCGCGGTGTCCGCCTCGGCCTGGTCATCCCCGGCCTGTTCGCCATGCAGGTCCGGGCGATCGCCGAGGCCGCGGCCGAGCGCAAGAACGCCAAGGGCGACCCGCGCGCCGAGATCATGGTCCCGCTCGTGGGCACGGTCCAGGAGCTGGAGATCGTCCGCGAGGAGGCCGACGCGGTCATCGCCGAGGTCGAGGCCGCCACCGGCACCAGCCTCAAGCTGTCCATCGGCACGATGATCGAGCTGCCCCGCGCCGCCCTCACGGCCGGGCAGATCGCCGAGGCCGCGCAGTTCTTCTCCTTCGGCACGAACGACCTGACCCAGACGGTGTGGGGCTTCTCCCGCGACGACGTCGAGGCCAGCTTCTTCACCGCGTACCTGGAGAAGGGCATCTTCGGGGTCTCGCCCTTCGAGACCATCGACAAGGACGGTGTCGGCGCGCTGGTCCGCAGTGCGGTCCAGGCCGGCCGGGAGACCCGTCCCGACCTCAAGCTCGGAGTCTGCGGAGAGCACGGCGGCGACCCCGAGTCCGTCCACTTCTTCCACGAGGTGGGTCTCGACTACGTCTCCTGCTCGCCGTTCCGGATCCCGGTGGCGCGTCTGGAGGCCGGCCGTGCCGCCGCCGAGTCGAAGGGCAGCGACAGCCGCTGAGCCCCTCCAGGCCTGACACGGCCCGCTGACTGCGCGTCCGCCCCCGGGTTCCCTGACCCCCGAGGGCGGACGCGCATCTTTATGTTGTTCAACAAATCTTTACGCCAGCAGGCGGTGGACGGATCCCCACCCGTCCACCGCCTGCCGGCAATCTGCCAGGCACGTCGGCGCTTCCCGGTGCGACCGACCGCCAGGCCCCGCAAAGCCCCCCACGGCCTTCACGGAGCGTTTCGGTCGCATCGGAGTGTGCCTGGCGGAGTACAGGATTTCGGTTGTCACGCCCCCGCCGAAAGGGGTTTCAACTGTGGCCGAAAGGGCGTGGTGACGTCGTGTGACGGCATGCATACTCATGGAGCGGGGGGATTGCGGTTGCACAGGTGGGGGTTCGGTGCTGCGTATCCATTTCACTGGAGTGGACCTGGCACGCGTACGGATGGCAGGGCGTCCCGATGCGTTGTGGGAAACGATTCTGAGTTTTCACCGCTTAAGAGACCGGCGTGATGCGCGGCTCTTCGGTGAATGGCGTACGGAAACCCGGAGCAGGTTGAATAGTGAAACACGTTTGCTCGGTGCGCTCATACCGAGTCGTGGTTATTTTCCCGATTTCCTGACCCCTGTGGAGGGGCAGTACGGGTGGGACGTGGGGCTCGACGCCCTGCGCGGGATCCGTCCCGAGCGGATGCGGCGCGAGCTGGCGCTGCTCGGCGCGGGCACCGGCGTGGGGGCGGCGTTCGGCATGCCCTCGGCCGTCAGCGGGGGTGCCGACGCATCGGTCCCGCGACGGCTGCGGGACTTCATGGAAGGCGGCACCAAGCACCTGCCCAGGCTGCTGGGCGAACTGCGCGGCTACCACCGGGCGGCCGTGGAGCCGTACTGGACGCACATCCAGGCCCAGATCGAGGCCGAGCGGGCCGCGCGCGGCCGGGCCCTGCTGGACGGGGGCGCGGACGAACTGCTGGCCTCGCTGCCGCCGATGCTGCGCTGGCGGGCGCCGGTCCTGGAGTGCGACTACCCGGTGGACCGGGACGTACGGCTGCGGGGGCGCGGGCTGCTGCTCCAGCCGTCCTTCTTCTGCCGGCGCACCGCCGTGACCCTGCACGACCCGGAGCTGCCGCCGGTGCTGGTCTACCCGGCTGCGGCGCAGCTGGCCTCTGCGCCCGGCTCGGGCGAATCGATTCGGCCCCTGGAGGAGCAGCGCCAGCGCACGCTGGGCAAGCTCGTCGGGCACACCCGTTCGGTGGTGCTGCGGGCCATCGGCGACGGGGCCACCACCAGTGAGCTCGCCCGCCGGGCCGGGGTCTCGCTGGCCTCCGCGAGCCAGCACGCCTGCGTGATGCGCGAGGCGGGCCTGGTCACCACCCTGCGCCGGGGCAACGCCGTCCTGCACACGGTGACCCCGCTGGGGGCCGCGCTGCTCAAGGGCGGAGCGGTGGCCTCCTAGCCCTGCCAGGGCCTCCGGGGCGCGACGGGGCCTCCAGGCCCCCTCACGCCCTCCTGGCCCGGCCGGGGCCTTCCCGGTCCTGTCGAGGGCCCCGGCCCCGTCAGAGGGCCCCCGCCCCGTCATACGGGCGGGGGCCCGCATGGGCGGCCCGTTCGCCCGCGATCCGCACGAAGTGACGAACGGCGGGACTTTCCGCCCTGGCACACCCCCGCGTGCGCCAAGATGGTGAAGCCATGAACCAGTTCGCCGCGGATCACGACATCTCCGGCCGCGCCGACCTCACCGTCGTGCTGCGCCGCTTCTACACGGCCGCCTTCGCCGACCGGCGGATCGGGCCGTTCTTCACCGAGATCGCCGGCACGGACCTGGAGGTCCACCTGCCGCGCATCACGGATTTCTGGGAGCGCGCCCTGTTCCGTACGGCCGGCTACGGGCGCGACGCCTTCGCCCCGCACGCCGCCCTGCACGCGGCGCGGACGATGACCGCCGAGGACTTCGGGCGCTGGGTGCAGCTGTGGAACGCCGCCGTCGACGGCCTGCACCGCGGGCCGAACGCGGAGCGGGCCAAGGCGACGGGCGAGCGGATCGCCCTGGCCCTGCACAAGCGGCTGGCCGGCCCCGACCCGGCGCTGCTCCGGCGTCAGGACACCCGCGGCTTCGTCCCGCTGGCCGCCCTGGAGCTCCGCTCCACGGCCTGACCAGGGCGGATGCGCCTCGCAGTGAGGCTCGTGGAAAAGTTTCCGCGGGAGCGATGAGTTTTCCCGGAGCCCCCGGTCTACCTCTCGAAAGCGCACACGAGACGCACACACGAGAGAAGAGGCACCGAGATGCCCACCATGATCTTCGTCAACCTGCCGGCCAAGGACATCGAGGCCGCCAAGGCGTTCTGGGTCAAGCTCGGCTACTCCTTCAACCCCCAGTTCAGCGACGAGAACACCGGCTGCCTCGTCATCAGCGACACGATCTTCGCGATGCTGATGACCGAGGCCCGCTTCAAGGACTTCGCCACCAAGGAGGTCGCGGACGCCACCAAGACCACCGAGGTCATGCTCGCCCTGAGCGCGGAGAGCCGGGAGCAGGTCGACGAGGTGCTCGGCGCCGCCCTCGCGGCGGGCGCCACCGAGCCCCGTCCGGCCCAGGACCTCGGCTTCATGTACGGCCGTGCTTTCGAGGACCTGGACGGCCACGTCTGGGAGTTCGTCTGGATGGACCCGGCGGCCGTCCAGGGCTGATGCCCGCTACGCCACCGCCACCGCCGCCGAGGTCACGGCGGTCCGCACCGGGTAGGTCCGGACCGCCGCCGCCTCGTCGTCCAGGCAGCGCCCCGACACGAGGTCGAAGCGCTGCTTGAGCAGCGGAGAGGCCACGAAGGGCCGGCCCTCCGCGCACCCGATCAGCCCCCGCGAGAGCACGGCCGCCCCGGTGAACGGATCCCGGTTGTCGATGGCGTACGTACTCCCCGACCGGGTGATGAACACCGCGGCCTGGCTCCCGTCGGGGAGCAGTACCGCGACCCCCCGTCCGGGGGTCAGGTCGGACAGTTCGCACACCGTCAGCCAGCCTTCGGCCGCCTGCAGTTCCACGGTCATCGGTTGCCTCCCACGGCCTCCAGCGGCCGGATGTCGAGAATGGTCAGGTCGGGCTTGACCTGGTCGCGTTCGGGGACGAACTTCACGGTCGGGTCGGGGGCGCCGGGCGCGTTCACGAAGGACACGAACCGGCGCAGCCGCTCCGGGTCCTGGAGGGTCTCGGCCCATTCGTCGCGGTAGTGGGCCACGTGGTCGGCCATCAGCGCCTCCAGCTCCGCGCACAGCCCGAGCGAGTCGTGCACGACCACGTCCCGCAGGTGGTCCAGGCCGCCCTCCAGCCGGTCCAGCCAGGTGGAGGTGCGCTCCAGCCGGTCCGCCGTGCGGATGTAGAACATCAGGAACCGGTCGATGAGCCGCACCAGTTCGGCGTCCGACAGGTCCTGGGCCAGCAGATCGGCATGGCGCGGGGTGGCCCCGCCGTTGCCGCCGACGTACAGGTTCCAGCCATTGGCCGTGGCGATCACCCCGAAGTCCTTGCTCTGTGCCTCCGCGCACTCGCGCGCGCAGCCGGAGACCGCCGACTTGAGCTTGTGCGGGGCGCGCAGGCCCCGGTAGCGCAGCTCCAGGTCGATGGCCATGCGGACCGAGTCCTGGACCCCGTACCGGCACCAGGTCTGGCCCACGCAGGACTTCACCGTGCGCAGTGCCTTCCCGTACGCGTGTCCCGACTCGAACCCGGCCTCCACGAGCCGGGCCCAGATCCGCGGGAGCTGGTCCACGCTGGCCCCGAAGAGGTCGATGCGCTGGCCGCCGGTGATCTTCGTGTAGAGCCCGAAGTCGCGGGCCACCTCGCCGATCACGATGAGCTTGTCGGGGGTGATCTCGCCGCCGGGGATGCGCGGGACCACCGAGTACGAGCCGTTGCGCTGGAGGTTCGCCAGGAAGTGGTCGTTGGTGTCCTGGAGGGCGGCCTGCTCCCCGTCGAGGACGTAGCCGCTCGCCCCGAGGGTGGGGGCGAGCGAGGCGATGATCGAGCCGACGGTGGGCTTGCAGACCTCGCAGCCGTTGCCGCCGCGGGCCTTCTCCCGGCCGTGGCCGTCGAGGAGCTGCTCGAACGAGGTCAGCCGGCGGGTGCGGACGATCTCGTAGAGCTCCGCCCGGGTGAAGGGGAAGCAGCCGCACAGCCCCTTGTCGGTGGCCGCGGGCAGCAGCTGGCCGATCGTCTTGATGCAGCTGCCGCAGCCGGTGCCCGCCTTGGTGCACTGCTTGACCTCGGGGAGGGTGGCGCAGGCGGTGATCGCCTTCTTGGTGACGTTGTGGCAGGAGCAGATCACCGCGGAGTCGGGCAGCGCCGACGGGCCGAGCGCGACGGGCGCGCCGAGGCCGGCGGGCAGGACCAGCTGGTCGGGGCTGACCGGCGGGACGCTGCCGGTCAGCGGGCGCAGCAGGCCGTACGCGTCGGCGTCGCCGACCAGCACCCCGCCGAGGAGGACCCCGTCGGGGGAGACGACCAGCTTCTTGTAGACCCCGGAACGGGAGTCGGAGTAGACGACGTCGAGGCTGTCGGGGGCCGTGCCGTGGGCGTCGCCGAAGGAGGCCACGTCCACGCCGAGCAGTTTGAGCTTGGTGGAGAGGTCGGCCCCGGTGAACTCCTTGTCCCGGCCCAGCAGGTCCTCGGCGGCCGTCTCGGCCATCTCGTACCCGGGGCCGACCAGCCCGTACACCCGGCCGTCGGCGGCCAGCGCGCACTCGCCGATCGCGTAGACGCGCGGGTCGGACGTGCGGCAGCGGGCGTCGACGCCGATGCCGCCGCGCTCGCCGACGGTCAGGCCCGAGGTCCGGGCGAGGTGGTCGCGGGGGCGGACCCCGGCGGAGAAGACGACGAGGTCGGTGTCGACGGTGGAGCCGTCGGAGAGCCGCATGCCGGTGACGGAGCCGTCCGCTCCGGTGAGCACCTCCTGGGTGCCGACCCCGGTGTGGACGGTGAGTCCCATCGACTCGATGGTGCGCAGCAGGGCCGCGCCGCCGCCGTCGTCGACCTGGACGGGCATCAGGCGCGGGGCGAACTCGACGACGCGGGTGGCGAGCCCGAGACCGTTGAGGGCGCCGGCCGCCTCCAGCCCGAGGAGCCCGCCGCCCACGACGGCGCCGCTGGGGGTCCCCCCGGACGAAGTCCGGGGGAGGGATCTGGCGTACTCCTCGATCGCGAGCAGGTCCTCGATGGTGCGGTAGACGAAGCAGCCGGGGGCGTCCTTGCCGGGGACCGGCGGTACGAAGGGGTAACTGCCGGTCGCGAGGACCAGCACGTCGTACGGGATCACCCGCCCGGAGCGGGAGGTGACGGTGCGGGCGCCGCGGTCGATCGACTCGGCGGGGTCGCCGAGGTGCAGCTCGATCCCGTGCTGCTCCATGAACCCGGCCGGGGTGAGGGAGAGGTCCTCGGGGGTGCTGCCGGAGAAGTACGAGGTGAGGTGGACGCGGTCGTACGCGGGCCGGGGCTCCTCGCAGAGCACGGTGATCCGGTGCGT
Source organism: Streptomyces sp. NPDC002181 (assembly GCF_042890485.1). Classification (NCBI taxonomy): domain Bacteria; kingdom Bacillati; phylum Actinomycetota; class Actinomycetes; order Kitasatosporales; family Streptomycetaceae; genus Streptomyces; species Streptomyces sp. NPDC002181. The sequence goes on from NZ_JBIASC010000004.1 coordinate 474,432, forward strand.
TGCGGTGGCCCCGCGCTCGGCGAGGGCCTCCAGGTAGCGCTGGCCGACCATGCCGTGGCCGATGAGCACGATGGCGGGGGTGGGCGTGGGCGTGGCTGCGGCCATGATCAGGAGCCTCCGTCGTCGGTGAGCAGGTGGAACAGGTCGGTCAGGGTCTCGGCGTCCTGCCAGCTGCGGGCGAGGGCGCCCACGGTGGAGAGTTCGCCGAGCAGGACCCCGCCGACGAGGCGGTCGCCGCGCACGACGACCTTCCGGTAGGTCCGGCGGGTGGCGTCGGCGAGGCGGACCACGTCGTCGCCGGGCAGCGCGGTGGTCTCGCCGAAGGCGGCGAGGTCGAGCGTGCCGGTGGTGGTGCCTGCGGTGGCGGTGTTCGCGGTGGCTGTGCCTGCGGCGGGGGTGGTGAGGGTGAGGCGGGTGAGGGCGCGGGTTCCGGTGTATCCGGGGGCGGTGGCGCCGCTCAGCTGCTGTGCCAGGGCGTCGGCCTGGTCCAGCGCGGGGCCCGCGAGGCCGTACACCCGGCCGGCGTGCTCGGCGCAGTCGCCGATGGCGTGGACCCTGGGGTCGCTGGTCCGCAGCCGGTCGTCCACGACGATCCCGGTGCGTACGTCGAGCCCGGCGGCGAGCGCGAGACCGGTGCGGGGGCGCACGCCGCAGGCGAGTACGACGACCTCGCCATCGAGCCGGTACCCGTCGGCGAACTCGACGCCGTTGACGCGCCGCCCGCCTGCGGGGCCGCGCGTGGTCGTCAGGCCGCGCACCCGGCACTGCGTGTGGATCTCGATGCCGAGTGCGGTCAGATGGGCGTGCAGCAGCGCCGAGGCTTCCGCGTCCAGCTGGCGCTCCATCAGGCGCTCGCCCTGCTGGGCCAGGACCACCTGGGCGCCGCGCTCGGCCAGGGCGCGGGCGGCGGAGACGCCGAGGAGGCCGCCGCCGATCACCACCGCGCGCACCCCGGGCCGTACGGCCACCGCGGCCGACAGCGCGAGGCAGTCGTCCATGGTGCGGAACGCGTGGACCCCGTCGGGCAGTTCCCGCCCTTGAGGCTCGAACAGCCCGCGCAGCGGCGGGAGGACCGCGTTCGAGCCCGTGGCCAGGACCAGCGTGTCGTACCGCTCGGTGCTGCCGTCGTCGCAGTGGACCGTCCGGTCGGCGCGGTCGACGCGGACCGCCCGCACGCCCCGCCGCAGGACCGGGCCGGGGTCGGGGAGGGCGGTCACCTCCGGTGCGTACCGGCCGGCCAGGACCTCCGCCAGCAGGACCCGGTTGTACGGGACGTGCGACTCCTCGCCGAGCACGGTCACCTGCGCACCCGTACTCGTACCCGTACCTGCCCCCGTACCGCCTGTACCCGTACCCGTGTCGGCGCCCAGCCGCGCGGCGAGCCGCAGGCCCGCGAGGCCGCCGCCGATCACCACCACACGCTGCTGTTCCGAGGTCATGGGACGAGCGTGCGCGTCCGCTGTTTCCCCGCCGCATCGCCCCTGTTACCCGGACGGAACGCGTACCTCAGCGCCCGGGTTAAGGGTCGGTGAGGCGTCCCTCAAGGGCGGCTTAAGGATCGGTTCGGGCAGCTCAGAGGCGCGTTGACCGCCCTTAGCGTGAGCCGTGTGCGAGATGCGGCGATGCGGGTCAAGGGCGGGATGCTCGGCGGGGCGGGGCTGGTGGCGCTGGTGTGGGCGGCCCAGGTGCGGCCCTCCGCGCGGCTCGACGCGCTCTTCGCGACCGCCGCCCACCTGACCGGCCTGCTCGCCGGCTACGGGGTGCTCGTCCTGCTCTTCCTGATGGCCCGGGTACCCGCCGTCGAGCACGGCGTGGGCGCCGACCGGCTCGCCCGCTGGCACGCCCGGGGCGGCCGGCACGTGCTCCTGCTCTGCTTCGGACACGCCCTCCTCGCCCTGTTCGGATACGCCGTCCACCAAGGCGTCGACGTGGTCTCCGCCGTCCGGGAGCTGCTCGGCTACCCCGCGCTGGCCGCCGCCTCCGCCGGGACGGCCCTGCTGGCCGCCGTCGGCGTGAGCTCCGCCCGGGCCGTACGCCGCCGCGTCAGCCACGAAACCTGGCGCGGGGTGCACCTCCTCGTCTACCTCGCCGCCTCCCTGGCCTTCGGCCACCAGCTCGCCGGGCCCGATCTCGCCCCGGCCGGCTGGTTCTGGGCCCTCGCCCACGCCACCGTCGCCGTCCTGCTGCTCTGGTACCGGGCCGTGGTCCCCGTACGGCAGGCCCTGCGGCACGCGCTGCGGGTGGCCGAGGTGCGCGTCGAGGGCCCCGGGGTGGTCTCCGTCGTCGTGTGCGGGCGGCACCTGGCGGAACTGCGCGCGGAGCCCGGCCAGTTCCTGCGCTGGCGGTTCCTGCAACGCCGCCTGTGGCACACCGCCCTGCCGTTCTCGCTGTCCGCTCCGGTCCAGGGCCACGCCCTGCGGATCACCGTGAAGGCGCTCGGCGGGCATTCCCGGCGGATCCGCCGGCTGCGTCCCGGGACCAGGGTCATCGCCACCGGGCCGTTCGGGGCGCTGACCGCCGCCCGGCGGACCCGGGCCAAGGTGCTGCTGATCGCGGGCGGCGTCGGCATCACGCCGATGCGGGCGCTGTTCGAGACGCTGCCCGGCGGGCCGGGGGACATCACCCTGCTCTACCGGGCCGGGGCCGCGGAGCACTTGGTGCTGCGCTCCGAGCTGGAGGCCATCGCAGCCGAGCGGCAGGCCGGGCTGCACTACCTGCTCGGGTCCTCCGACGACGCCTACGATCCGCTGGCCCCGCAGGCGCTGCTCGCGCTCGTACCGGACCTCACCGGGCACGACGTCTACCTGTGCGGGCCGCCGGGAATGGCCGAGGCGACGCGGAGCGCGCTGCTGCGGGCCGGGGTGCCGGCCGGGCGCGTCCATTCCGAGTGCTTCAGCTTCTGACCCCCTTCCCCCCTTCCCCCCTTCCCTCTTCCGCTTTCCGACTCCGCCCCGCCCCGTGATTCCGAGAGGCCGCCGCGCCATGCGCCATCCGCTCCACGTCCCGCTGTCCGTACCGGTCGCGGCTCCCGGTGCCGCCGCCCCCGCCCCCGCCGCGCCCGCGGTACCCGCCGCCCGGCACCGGGGGCACCGGCGCCCCTCCGCCCTGCGGACGGGCGCGGCCGCACTGGCCGCCGTACCGCCCGCGCGGCGGCTCGCGGCCGGGCTCGGGCTGGCCAGCGTGCTGGCCGCGACGGCGCTGACGGCGACGGTGAACCCGGCCGCCCCGGCGGCCCCTGACCGGGTGCCTGCCCGGCAAAGCTCAACCTTTGCGCAAGTTTCCGGGGATTGATGGGCTGTGCACCCATCGGCTCCATAGGGTCGTGACCGTGCCTGACATATCAACGACCATGATCATCGTGCTGTGCGTGGCCGCGGCCGCGGCCGGCTGGATCGACGCCGTGGTGGGCGGCGGCGGACTGCTGCTCCTGCCCGCCCTGCTCCTCGGCCTGCCGAACGCCCAGCCCGCCGCCGTGCTCGGCACCAACAAGGCCGTGGCGATCGTCGGCACCGCGGGAGCGGCGGTGACGTACGTACGCAAGGCCCCGGTGAACGTGAAGCTCGCCGTCCGGATCGGCCTCGCCGCGCTCGCCGGCTCCATGGGCGGGGCCGCGCTGGCCGGCGGGATCAGCAAGGACACCATGCGCCCGCTCATCATGGGCGTACTCGTGGTCGTCGCGGGCATCGTGATCTTCAAGCCGGGCTTCGGCACCGCCCCCTCGACCGCGCCCGTCAGCCGGCAGCGGGTGCTGCTCGCCATCGGGCTCGCCGGCCTCGGCATCGGGTTCTACGACGGTCTCATCGGGCCCGGCACCGGCACCTTCCTGGTGCTGGCCCTCACCGCGCTGCTCCACCTCGACCTGGTGAGCGCCTCCGCGACCGCCAAGATCGTCAACTGCTGCACGAACGCCGGGGCGCTCGCGATGTTCGCGTACCAGGGGATGGTGCTGTGGCAGCTGGCCGCGCTGATGGCGGTGTTCAACCTGGCGGGCGGCATGGTCGGAGCTCGGATGGCGCTGAAGAAGGGCAGCGGGTTCGTGCGCGGCGTGCTGCTGACGGTGGTCGGCGCACTGGTGATCAAGCTCGGTCTGGAGCAGTGGGGCTGACCGGCCGGGCCGGGCTCTGAGCTCAGCGGACCCCTCAGCGGGTGCCGGTGAGATGGGCGAAGACGACCACGTTGCCCTGGTAGCCGGTTCGGGGCGAGAAGCCCCCGCCGCAGGTGATCACCCGGAGCTCGGCGCGCGGCGAGGGCCCGTACACGCGGGAGTCGGGGAAGCGGTCGGCTTCGTACACCTCGACCGCGTGGACGGTGAACACGGCGGTACGTCCGTCCGCGCGCGGCACCTCGATCGTGGCTCCGCGGTGCAGCGCGCCCAGGTGGTAGAAGACCGAGGGGCCGGTCGCGTGGTCGACGTGGCCCACGATGACGGCGGTGCCGACGGCTCCGGGGGTGGTGCCGTCCCGGTACCAGCCCGCCAGGTCGCGGCGGGCGGGCGGCGGTACTTCGATGCTCCCGTCCGGGCCGAGGCCCAGTCCGGTCAGCGGGGCGTCCACCCGGATGGACGGGATCTCGATCCTGCTCGGCGGGGATCCGGGGAGCGGGTCGATGCTGCCGGGGTAGTGCGCCTGCGTGCCCAGCGCATCGGCGGGGGAGGGCAGCGGGGGACCGATCGACTGGCTGGAGCCGCTGCCGACGAGCCAGACGCCGACGCAGGCGGCGAGCGCGACGAGTCCGCCGCGGCCGGCCTGGCCTCTGCCCATGGGTGCCCCCTGGCGGTGAGTTCCGGTCCGTGTTCGGTGCGGCGGGCCTGGCGCGGCGGTTCTCCGCGCGGCCGCCTTCCGGCCTGCAGGCCGTCGCCCGGCCCCGCGAACGGGGGGACCTCGCGGGGCGGGCGACGGGGGACGGTACCGGTCGGACCGCGGCCGCAGCCGCGGTGGGCGTCCGTCAGCTCCGCGTGCCGCTCGCCCGGCGACGCAGGAGCCAGGTACCGCCGACGGCGGCCGCGGCCAGTACGACCGCTCCCGCCGTGATCTTGGTGGGGTCGACGGTGGTGGTCGTCCCGCCACCCACCCCGGTGCTGACGTGGCCCTTGGGGCCGCGTTCGGTGACGACGAGATCGCCGGTGGCGAATTTCCCGTCGGCGCAGGTCGCGCCAATGCTGTACGTGCCCGGGCGAATGCCGCGGGCGATTTGGAATTGTCCGATGACCACTTCTTTATGGGTGCCGGGGACCAGCTTGAAGCGGCCACCGCCGACCGTGGTGGCATCCCCGTCGGCGTGGCCGCCGACGCCGCAGGCGGTGGTGTTCACGGTGACACTGGCTCCGGGAACGGCGTTTTTCGGCCAGACTTCCAGCTTCGCGAAGTCGCCGGGGGCGAAACCCGCCGTGCCGAGCTCCGCGGCGGCGACCGCCCCGGCGACCGGGCCCGTGAACGCGGCGGCGGTCAGCACGGTGGCGGTGAGCACGTGGGCGGTGCGTCGGCGCATGGGGGCTCCTGGAGACACGGGGTCGTGATCCCGAGGAAACCCGGCCCGGCCGTGACGCGCATGCCGATGTTCCGTCAGATCCTGCCGTATCGCTCCCGTTTGCGCAGGTCAAGGCCCTGACTTCGGCCATCGGGGGGTGTCACGCCGTCCGGGTGAGACAGGGCCGAAGTGCGCATCCCGTCCCGGCCCCCGGCTCACGCCGCCGGCAGCGTCACCGTCGCCGCCGCACCCCCCGGAGCCGGGTTCGACAGCCTCACTCGCGCCCCGATCACCTGCGCCTGCCCGAACGCGATCGTCAGGCCCAGCCCCGTCCCCTGCCCCCGCTCCACCGCACCCGTCAGGAACCGCTGCGGCCCCTCGCGCAGCAGCTTCGCCGGAAAGCCCGGACCGTGGTCCCGTACCGTCACCACGTTCCCGCAGACCGTCACCGTGACCGGCTCCACGCCGTGGCGACGGGCATTGGCCAGCAGGTTCATCAGGATCCGCTCCAGGCGCCGCGCATCGGTGCGGACCACCTCCGGGCAGTCCCCGCCCACCACCTCCGCCGCCACCCCCGACCGCTGCGCGATCTTCGCGACCAGCGGACCCAGCGCGTGCGCCCCCAGCTGCGCCTCCTCCCGGCGCGCGTCCAGCCGCGCCACCTCCAGCAGGTCCTCGGTGAGCGTCCGCAGCGCCGCGACCCGGTCCCGCACCAGCTCTGTCGGCCGCCCCGCAGGCAGCAGTTCGGCCGCCGTGTGCAGCCCCGTGAGCGGGGTCCGCAGCTCGTGCGCCACGTCCGCCGTGAACCGCTGCTCCGCCTCCAGCCTCTGCTGGAGGCTGGCCGCCATCGTGTCGACGGCCGAGGACAGCTCGGCGACCTCATTGCGCGTTCCCGGCACGCCTGACGCCCCGATCCGGGCGTCCAGTTCGCCCTCGCTGATCCGGCGGGCCGTCTCGGCCGCCGTCCGCAGGTCCTTGCTCAGCCGGCTCGCCATCAGCGCGCCGCCGATCGCCGCGAGCGTCACCACCCCGGCCCCCGAGGCCACCAGCTGCTGGTCCAGCTCGACCAGTTCGGCCTGCTCGGCGGTGAGCGACCGCCGTACGGACAGCACGTGCTCCCCGCCGACCGGGCGCGCCGCCCACACCGACGGATCCGGCCCGCTCAGGTCGAGGTAGGTGGTGCGCTGCCCCGCCAGGGCCGCCCGGCGCAGCGGCGTCGGCAGCTGCGGGCAGTCGATCCACGCGTCGGCCTCGCCGACCTTGTCCTCGTCCAGCCGCCCGGTGAGCTCGTACACCTGGCGTACGCGGATCAGCTGCGCGAGCGCGCTCTGCCGGGCGCCCTCGCCCACCTGCTGCGCCCTCGCCTCGTGGATCAGCACGCCGATGGTCACGGCGACCAGCGAGCAGCCGACCGCGAGCAGGATCGAGATCTTCCAGCGCAGGCCGAGGGCCCGCAGGAGGTGGCGGCAGCGGACCAGGACGGGCCTCACTCGCACACCTGGCCGTACCTGTCGGTGCGCTTCGGCCGCGGGGTGGCCGGGTCGCCGTCGCAGCCCGGCACGGACTTGCTGTAGCGCCGCTCGTCGCTGACGACCCGCATCCGCTCGCCGTCCCAGTGGTAGCGGACCGCCTGTTCGGAGCCGTCGTCGGCGGCGGTGCGCAGCAGCAGGTCGCCGCCGATCGTCTCGGCGGCCAGCCGGCGGCCGACGGTGAAGAGGATGGGGACGATCCGGGTCCCCTCGGCGGTGTACACGGTCAGCGCGGTGCGCCCCGTCTCCGCGTCGGCCGCGACGATCAGCTCCTGGCCCCCGTCACCGGTGAGGTCGCGGAAGACGGGCGGGCGCATCCCGACCTTGCCGGGCGCGCTGATCCAGCCCTTCGCCGCGAACGCCTTCATCTGCTTGTCGGCGCGTACGACGTCCTGCACGTTCACCGCGGGCAGCCCGCCGGGCCCCACCTCGGGCGCGTTCTTCAACGGCTGCGGCGGGGGCTCCCGGGTGCCGACCGATGCGCCCGGTCCCGAAACGGACTGGTCGGTCCACAGCGGCCAGAGCGACTCGGGACGCGGCTGGGCCGATACGGGCGGTGCGGGCTCGCCTGCGCCCAGCCCTCCGGGTGCGGAGCAGCCGCCGACGGCGAGCGCGCAGAGGACGGCGCACAGGAGGGCGGCGGCGAGGGTGCGGGTCGGTCGCGTCATGAGGAGCCAAATGGGTTCTGAGCCAGGACGGAACGACGGTAGTCGGCGACGATCACGGGCACCGGGAGGTTGTGTAACAGCGGTGCGTACGGTGGAGGGGCGCAGGCAGAATCGGGACCAAAGTCCCGGACGGTGCGCTGTCCGCCGTACCCGAGGGAGGGCCCCGTGACATCAGCCGATCGGCCGCGGAAGCCGGCACAGGGGAAGGCCGGATGACCGCCGAACTCCCCTTCTTCGTGTACGGGACCCTGCGCCCGGGCGAGGTCAACCACGATCTGTTCCTGCGGGGCCGCACGGCCGCCGAGGAGCCCGCCCGGCTGCCGGACGCGCTCCTGTACGACGGCCCCGGCTACCCGTACGCCGTCCCGCACCAGGGGTCGGAGATCGTCGGCGAGCTGGTCACCGCGGCCCCCGGCGCGTACGGGAGGCTGCTGGCCGAACTGGACCGGCTGGAGGAGTACCACGGTCCCGGCCGGCCCCTGAACGTCTACGACCGGGTCCGACGGGACGCCCTCCGCCCCGACGGCACCCGCACCACCGCCTGGGTCTACCTGGCCGCCCCGCTGCTGGCCCGCAGGCTGCGCGAGTCCGGCACCGAGATACCGGGCGGCGACTGGTTCCGCCGGACGCAGTCGCGGGGTACGCGGGCCCCCTAGAGGCCCTCGGCGCCCCGGTTGCGCAGGCGCTGCCCGTACTGCTGGAGGACCCAGAGCTCCTCTTGGACCGCCGCCAGCTGCTCCGGCGGGGCCTGGGTGCCCAGGCGCGACATCGTGCCCTGGATCTCGTGGACCCGGCGGTCTACCGCGCGCAGCCGGACCTGGACCAGCTGCACGCCCGCGTACACCTCGTCCACCGTCTTGGCGTGGATGGCCTCGACGGCCAGCTCGGTGACCAGCGCGCGGACCGTGTCGTTCGGCGCGGCGTCGCGGACCCGGGCCAGGTAGTCGTCGGTGCCCAGCGAGGCGCCGCCCGCGGACTGGATGGCCTCGCGGACCGCCGCGTACGGCGGGGCGGTGAACTCGTCGACCCCGTACGCGTCGAAGGCCGGGGAGACCAGGGCCGGCCGCTGGAGCGCCAGCTTGAGCAGCTCGCGCTCGGTGCGGTGCGCGGGGCTGCGCAGGTTCAGCGCCGGTCCGCCGCCCGCGGGGGCGCTCGGCGCGGGGGCCGCCTCGTACGAGGACGCCTGCGAGGACCGGCCGCGGCCCTGCTGCTGCCCGCCGCCCTGGCCGCCCCGCTCACGCGCCCAGCGCGCCAGCTGCGCGACCCGCTTGACGACGAACTGCTCGTCGCGGATGCCGAGCATCCCGGCGAGCTGGACCGCCGACTCGTGCTGGATCGCGATGTTCTTGATGTTGGCGACGACCGGGGCCGCCTCGTCCAGCGCGGCGGCGCGGCCCGCCGGGTTCTCCAGGTTGTGCCGGGCCACGATGTGCCGCAGCGCGAACTCGAACAGCGGGGTACGGGCCTCCACCAGCCCGGACACCGCCGCGTCCCCCTGCGCCAGGCGCAGGTCGCACGGGTCCATGCCGCCGGGGGCGATGGTGATGGAGGTTTCGGCGGCGAACTTCTGGTCGTCCTCGAAGGCGCGGAGCGCGGCCTTCTGGCCGGCCGCGTCCCCGTCGAAGGTGAAGATCACCTCGGCCGTCGCGTTGTCCATCAGCAGGCGGCGCAGGATCTTGATGTGGTCGCCGCCGAAGGCGGTGCCGCAGGTCGCGATCGCGGTGGTGACCCCGGCCATGTGGCAGGCCATCACGTCCGTGTAGCCCTCGACCACCACGGCCCGAGAGGTCCGCGCGATCTCCTTCTTCGCCAGGTCGATGCCGTACAGGACCTGGGACTTCTTGTAGATCGCCGTCTCGGGGGTGTTCAGGTACTTCGGCCCGTTGTCGTCGTCGCGCAGCTTGCGCGCGCCGAAGCCGACCACCTCGCCGCTGATGTCGCGGATCGGCCACATCAGCCGGCCGCGGAAGCGGTCGATGGGCTTGCCGCTGCGGCTGTCCTGGGCCAGGCCGGAGGTGATCAGCTCCTTGTCGCTGAAGCCCTTGCCGCGCAGGAAGCGGGTCAGGTGGTCCCAGCCGGCCGGGCTGTACCCGACGCTGAAGTGCTCGGCCGCGGCCTGGTCGAAGCCGCGCTCCGCGAGGAACCTTCGGCCGATCTCGGCCTCGGCGCCGCCCAGCTGCTCGACGTAGAACTGGGCGGCCGCCTTGTGCGCCTCGACCAGCCGGATGCGCTCTCCGCGACCGCTGGTGCCGGCGGTGTACCCGCCCTCCTCGTACCGGAGGGTGATGCCGGCCTGCCCGGCCAGGCGCTCGACCGCCTCGGAGAAGGAGAGGTGGTCGATCTTCATGATGAAGTCGAGGGTGTCCCCGCCCGCCTGGCAGCCGAAGCAGTGGTAGAGACCCTTGCTGGGACTGACCTGGAAGGACGGGGACTTCTCGTCGTGGAAGGGGCAGAGGCCCTTGAGGTTGCCGCCGCCCGCGTTGCGCAGCTGGAGGTAGTCGGAGACCACGGCGTCGATCGGGACCGCGTCCCGTACCGCCTTCACATCGTCGTCGTTGATCCGTCCTGCCACCCGTGAAGTCTACGGCCGGGCGCCGACAAACCCGTCAGGCCCCCTCCGCCCCCACCAGGGAGTCCAGCGGAACCGACGGGTCCGCCAGGGCCTCGCGGTCGACCGGGGCCTTCGAGCGGATCAGCGCCTGGATGTGCTCGGTGACATCCCACACATTCACGTTCATTCCGGCCAGCACCCGCCCGTCGGACAGCCAGAACGCGATGAACTCCCGCTTGGCCACGTCCCCGCGGATCAGCACCTGGTCGTAGCCGCCCGCCGGGGCGTAGCCCGAGTACTCCAGGCCCACGTCGTACTGGTCGGAGAAGAAGTACGGCACCCGGTCGTACGAGACCTCCTGGCCCAGCATCGCCCGGGCCGCGGCCGGACCCCCGTTGAGGGCGTTCGCCCAGTGCTCGACCCGCAGCCGGGTCCCGAGCAGCGGGTGGTGCGCGGCGGCCACGTCCCCGACGGCGAACACGTTCGGATCGCTGGTGCGCAGCGAGGCGTCCACGGCGATGCCGCCGCCGTGCTGGCGGTCGACCAGCTCGAGCCCGGAGGTCTCGGCGAGCGCCGTCCGCGGCGCCGCCCCGATCGCCGCGAGCACGGCGTGCGCCGGATGCTCCTCCCCGTCGTCGGTGCGGGCCGCGAGCACCATGCCGTCGTGCCCGACGATCTCGGTGAGCCGCGCGCCGAAGTGGAAGCGGACCCCGTGCTCCTCGTGCAGGTCACCGAAGAGACGGCCGATCTCCGGACCGAGCACCGCGTGCAGCGGCGTGGCCAGAGGCTCGACCACGGTGACCTCGGCCCCGTAGGCGCGGGCCGCTGCGGCGACCTCCAGGCCGATCCACCCGGCGCCCGCGATCAGCAGGTGGCCGTTGTCCCGGCCGAGGGCGGCCAGTACGCCCTTCAGCCGCTCGGCGTGCGCGAGCCGGCGCAGGTGGTGCACCCCGGCCAGGCCCGTGCCCGGGATGTCGAGGCGGCGCGGCTCGGCCCCCGTGGCCAGCAGCAGCTTGTCGTAGTGCAGCGCCGTGCCGTCACCGAGGACGATCTTGCGGGCCTCCCGGTCCAGCTGGACCGCGGGCTGGCCGAGGTGCAGCTCGATGTCGGCCTTCGCGTACCAGGACGGCTCGTGGACGAAGACGCTGTCGCGCTCCTCCTTGCCCTGGAGGTACCCCTTGGACAGCGGGGGCCGTTCGTAGGGATGGTCGCGCTCGTCGCCGACCAGGATCACCCGCCCCGTGAACCCCTCGGACCTCAGCGTCTCCGCCGCCTTGGCCCCGGCGAGCCCCGCGCCGACGATGACGAATGTCCGGTGTGCGTCGACCACCTGATGCCTCCTCATAACCTCTCCGCCACATGCGACCACATGCGAGCGTCCCGCACTGAGCCTGCCGCGTGAAGGGGGAATGGCCCGATCGGCTCACCCGACCGCACGGCGCGCGCGCCGTGTGAGCCGGGCGTGCAGGGAGCGCGCGGAGGCGTCCGTGAGCGCCGCGATCTGGTCGATGACGGCCCGTTTGCGCGCCCTGTCGTCGGGCGCCGCATCGAAGATCGCCCGGAACTGCGGGTCCAGTCCCTCGGGGGCGCGGGCGCTGAGGGCCTCGGCGAGTTCGGCCAGGACGATGCGCTGGTCGGCGCGGAGCCGCTCCTGCTCGTCGCGCTGCATCACGTACAGGTCGGCCACCGCCTTGAGGACCGCGCACTCGTTGCGCGCCTCGCGCGGGACGACCAGCTCCGCCGCGTACCGGGTCAGGCGGCCGGAGCCGTACGCCTCGCGGGTGGCGCCCTCGGCGGCCAGGCAGAACCGGCCGATCAGCTGGCTGGTGGCGTCCTTGAGGCGGGCCTGGGCGACGGCCGACCCGTCGTACCCGTGGGGCCACCACTCCTGCTCCATCAGCCGGTCGAGGGCCTCGCGCAGCTCCTCGGGCGCGGTGTCGGCCGGCACGTACCGGCCGATCGCGACCCGCCAGATGGCCGTGCGCTCGGGCTCGGCGAAGAGGAGGTTCGGGTCGAGGTGCCCGGCGTGCAGCCCGTCCTCGAAGTCGTGGACGGAGTAGGCCACGTCGTCCGACCAGTCCATCACCTGGGCCTCGAAGCACTTGCGGTCCGCGGGCGCGCCGCGCCGCAGCCACTCGAAGACCGGCAGGTCGTCCTCGTACGCGCCGAACTTGACCGAGTCGGGATCGGTGGGGTGGCCGCCGCGGGCCCAGGGGTACTTGGTGGCGGCGTCCAGGCAGGCCCGGGTGAGGTTGAGGCCGACGCTGACGAGCTCGCCGGTGGCCGGGTCGGGCACGAAACGCTTCGGCTCCAGGCGGGTCAGCAGGCGCAGCGACTGGGCGTTGCCCTCGAATCCGCCGCAGTCCTTGGCGAACTCGTTCAGCGCCTCCTCGCCGTTGTGACCGAAGGGCGGGTGGCCCATGTCGTGCGAGAGGCAGGCGGCCTCGACGAGGTCGGGATCGCAGCCGAGGGCCGCGCCGAGCTCGCGGCCGACCTGGGCGCACTCCAGGGAGTGCGTCAGTCGGGTCCGGGGGCTGGCGTCCCAGTCGTACGAGCGGCTGCCGGGGGTGACCACCTGGGTCTTCCCGGCGAGGCGGCGCAGGGCGGCGGAGTGCAGCACGCGGGCCCGGTCGCGCTGGAAGGCGGTCCGGCCGGGGCGTTTGTCGGGCTCGGCGGCCCAGCGCTCGGTGTCGGACGCGTCGTACGGGGCGCCGGGGGCGTCCGGGTCGGGGTGCGGGGCGGGTGCGGTGCCGGTGCGTTCCATGCCTTCCATGCTCAGACGGTAACCGGGAACACCGACAATGCGACCAATCTGAGCAATTCGCGCGGGCGGGGTCTTTACGCGGTGGCCAGTTCGAGGGCGGTCGGGGCGGGCGGGGAAGTGCGCTGCACGGCCAGGGCCTCGTCGTAGCGCCGCAGTACGAGGCGGGCCAGGGCCGGGTGGTCGCCGAGCGGCGCGGACGCGGGGCCGGGCGCGGCGGCGGCGCACTGCGCGGCGAAGCGGCCGGGGGCGGTGAAGTAGGAGGCCACCGCGATCCGGTGGTGGCCGCGGGCGGCGAGGGCGCGGACGGCGTCGGGGACGGTGGGTGCGGCGGCGGAGGCGTAGGCCGGTACGACGGCCGCGCCGCCGAGGCGTTCGGAGAGCAGGCCGGCGGTGCGGCGGGTGTCGGCCGCCGCGTCGGGGTCGCGGGAGCCGGCGGCGGCGAGGACGACGGCGGTGCCCGCGCCGGCGACCCAGCCGGCCTCCAGCAGCCGCTCGTACAGGGCCTCGACCAGCAGCGGATGCGGGCCGAGCGGGGCGGCGACGCGGGTGTCCAGGTGGGTGGCGCGGGCGGCGGCCGCGGGGAGGTCGCGCTTGACGTGGTGGCCGCGGCCGAGGAGCAGCGGGACGAGGACGGCCGCGCCGGTCGTCTCCCGGAGGGTCTCGCCGAGCAGTGGCCGGTTCAGCTCGATGTGGCCGAGCCGGACGTCGAGGCGGGGGCGGAGCTCGCGGATCCGGTCGAGGAGGGCGGAGGCGGCGGGGAGGGCGCGGGGGTCACGGCTGCCGTGGGCGACGGCGACGAGTGTGGGCTGCATGAGGGGGCTCCGTCGGACCGGCCCCCCGCCGGGCGCCAGGGGCGCAGACCGCTGAGCTGCGTGCCGAGCTGGGTGGTGATCCGGGTCAGCAGCTCCGTGCCGGTGGCGGGGGGAAAGGGGAGGGACAGGGACTCGGGAGGGTGCACCAGCTCCGTCATGAACCGATCCTGCGGTCCGCAGATGTCGGTGGCGTTGCGCAAGGGTGACGGGTGTTTACCGGTAGCTCACCCGCTCATTCGTACGAGTGAAAGGCGAGGCGGGGGGAACTGCGTCGCGGGCGTTGATCGTCAATGTGTGCGAACGAGGTGTGGCGCAACGGGGGGATCGGCCATGAAGCGGACGTTGGAGCGGGCGGGGAAGCGGAAGCCGTCGCCGGGCTGGATGAGGACGGTGGCGGGGCGGCGGCGGGCCGTCCGGGCGGTGGTGGCCGGATGCGTGCTGTTCCTGCTGCCCTCGGCCTGGACGCACGCGGCGGCCGCGGACCGGCTGCGGACCACGGCCGACGCTCCGGCCGCCGAGGTGGCGGTGGTGTTCGGGGCGGGGCTGTGGAACGGGCGGCCGACCCCGTATCTGGCGAGGCGGCTCGACGCGGCGGTGGAGCTGTACCACACGGGCAAGGCCAAGGTGGTGCTCGTCACCGGGGACAACGGCCGCACCGAGTACGACGAGCCCGACGCGATGCGGACGTACCTGACGGCGCACGGGGTGCCGGACGACCGCGTCGTCAGCGACTACGCCGGGTTCGACACGTGGGACTCCTGCGTCCGGGCCAAGGAGATCTTCGGGGTGAAGCGGGCCGTGCTGATCAGCCAGGGCTTCCACATACGCCGGGCCGTCGCGCTGTGCGGCGCGGCGGGCCTGGACGCGTACGGGGTCGGGGTGGACGACGAGCACGACGCGACCTGGTACTACGGCGGCACGCGCGAGGTCTTCGCGGCGGGCAAGGCCGCGCTGGACGCGGCCTTCAAGCCGGAGCCGCGCTTCCTGGGGCCGAAGGAGCAGGGGGTGTCGCGGGTCCTGGCCGCTCTGGCAGACTGACGCACCGTCGGCCTGGTATGCCGATTAGTCATATGGCTTCGTCAGGGGTGTGGACCATGGCTGTTGTGGATCTGACCGGCAAGACCGTCGTCGTCACCGGGGGAGCGCGCGGGCTGGGCGCGGCGGCCGCGCGGGCCGTCGTGGACGGGGGCGGCAGCGTGCTGATCACCGACGTGCTGGAGGCGGAGGGCGCTTCGACGGCCGAGAAGCTGGGCGGCGCGGCGCGGTTCCTGCGGCACGACGTCACGAGCGAGGCCGACTGGCAGGCCGCCCTCGACCACGCGGTGGCCGAGTTCGGGCGGATCGACGGCCTGGTGAACAACGCCGGCATAGCCACCGGGCAGCTCCTGGAGCACGAGAGCGTCGAGCACTTCCGGCAGGTCGTCGAGATCAACCTGGTCGGCACCTTCATCGGCATCAAGACCGCGATACCTCTGCTGCGGGCGAGCGGCGGCGGCTCCATCGTCAACATCTCCTCGGCGGCCGGGCTCATGGGCCTGGCGCTCACCGCCGGGTACGGAGCCTCCAAGTGGGGCGTGCGCGGCCTGTCGAAGATCGGCGCGGTCGAGCTCGCCGAGGCGGGGATCCGCGTCAACTCGGTCCACCCGGGCATGACGCTGACCCCGATGACCGCCCCGATCGGCATCCGGTCCGGCGAGGGCGGATTCCCCGGCGCCCCGCTGGGCCGCGTCGGCGCCCCGGAGGAGACGGCCGCGGCCGTCGCCTTCCTCCTCTCCGACGCCGCCGCGTACATGACGGGCGCCGAACTGGCCGTGGACGGCGGCTGGACGGCGGGCCCGCCGATACGGAACCCCGGCGTGCGGTAGCGCCGGTCCTCACCGGGCGGCGGCGGGCGTGCTGAGGCGGTCGTACGGGAGGCGTAACCGGAGGCGGCGGTCGGCGTAACACCGGCGGCGCAGGCTGGGCCGCATGCGCACCCCCGATCCCGCCACCGCCACGCACTGCCCGTACTGCGCGCTGCAATGCGGGATGAACCTCCGCCCTGAGCCGGGCGGCGCGGGCGTGGTGGTGGAAGAGCGGGCCGATTTCCCCGTGAACCGGGGCGCGCTGTGCGGCAAGGGGCGGACCGCCCCCGCCGTGCTCTCCTCCCGGGTGCGCCTGACCGGGCCGCTCGTCCGCACCCACGCCACCGGACGGCTGGAGCCGGCCACCTGGGAGGAGGCCCTCGACGCCGTCGCCGAGGGCCTCGCCCGCACGGGCCGTGCGCACGGACCCGACGCGGTCGGGGTGTTCGGGGGCGGCGGGCTGACCAACGAGAAGGCCTACGCGCTCGGCAAGTTCGCCCGCGTCGCCCTGCGGACCTCGCAGATCGACTACAACGGCCGCTTCTGCATGTCCTCGGCCGCCGCGGCCCACCAGCGGGCCTTCGGCCTGGACCGCGGACTGCCCTTCCCCCTGGAGGACGTCCCGCGGACCGGCTGTGTCATCCTCGTCGGCTCCAACCCCGCCGAGACCATGCCACCCGCCCTGCGCTACCTCACCGAACTCAAGGCGAACGGCGGCACGCTGATCGTCGTCGACCCGCGCCGCACGCGCACCGCCGAGCAGGCCGACCTGCACCTCGCCCCCCGCCCCGGCACCGACCTCGCCCTGGCCCTCGGCCTGCTGCACCTGGTCGTCGCCGAGGGGCGCACCGACGAGGAGTTCATCGCCGGGCGCACCACCGGCTGGCCGCAGGCCCGCGCCGCGGCCATGGCGCACTGGCCGGAGCTGGTGGAACGGATCACCGGTGTGCCCGTCCCCAAACTCCGCGAGGCCGCCGCCCTGTTCTGCGAACCGGACTCCGCGATGGTGCTGACCGCCCGCGGGCCCGAGCAGCAGTCCAAGGGCACCGACACCGTCGGCGCCTGGATCAACCTCTGCCTGGCCACCGGCCGCGCGGGCCGCCCGCTCTCCGGGTACGGCTGCCTCACCGGCCAGGGCAACGGCCAGGGAGGCCGCGAGCACGGCCAGAAGGCCGACCAGCTCCCCGGCTACCGCAAGCTCACCGACCCGGCCGCGCGGGCGCACGTGGCCGAGGTCTGGGGGGTCGACCCCGGGACCCTGCCCGGCCCCGGCCGCAGCGCCTACGAACTCCTCGACGCCCTCGGCACGGAGGTGAAGGCCCTGCTCCTCATGGGGTCCAACCCGGTGGTCTCGGCCCCCCGCGCCGCCCATGTCGAAGACCGCATCCGCTCCCTGGACTTCCTGGCCGTGGCGGACGTGGTCCTCTCCGAGACGGCGGCCCTCGCGGACGTGGTCCTCCCGGTCGCCCAGTGGGCGGAGGAGACCGGCACCACCACCAACCTGGAGGGCCGCGTCCTGCTGCGCCGCCGGGCCCTGACCCCGCCGCCGGGGGTGCGCACCGACCTGGACGTCCTGCACGGCCTGGCCGACCGCCTCGGCATCGAGAAGGGCTTCCCGACCGACCCCCAGGAGGTCTTCGAGGAGCTCCGCCGGGCCTCGGCCGGCGGCCCGGCGGACTACTCGGGCATCTCCTACGCCCGCATCGAAGCCGAACAGGGCGTCTTCTGGCCCTGCCCGGACGACTCCCACGCCGGCACCCCGCGCCTGTTCCTCGACCGCTTCGCCACCGACGACGGCCGGGCCCGCTTCGCGCCCGTCTCCCACCGCGAGGCCGCCGAGGTCCCCGACGCCGAGTACCCGCTGCTGCTCACCACCGGCCGCGTGGTCGCCCAGTACCAGTCGGGCGCCCAGACCCGCCGCGTGGACGAGCTCAACTCGGCCGCCCCCGGCCCCTTCGTGGAACTCCACCCGCGCCTCGCGACCCGTATCGGCGCGGTCGAGGGGGCCCCGCTCGCGGTCGTCTCCCGCCGCGGCCGCGCCGTGGCACCGGCCCGCATCACGGACACGATCCGTGCGGACACGGTCTTCATGCCGTTCCACTGGCCTGGCGAGGGCCGCGCCAACACCCTGACCAACCCGGCCCTCGACCCGGTCTCCCGGATGCCGGAGTTCAAGGTGTGCGCGGTCCGCGTGGAGCCGGCCTGACCGCCGGTCACCTCTCGCCGCCGCCCACCGGCACGAGCGCCCCCGGACCAGGGTCCCGGGGGCGTTTGCACGGCATCGAACTTCTCGGACATGCGTCCGGTCCGCATCGGGATTCCCGGCGGCGGGTAACCATCCGGTCACGCACCGGACTCAGAAAGTGCCCGCACGCCCCTCGTGGCAGCGATGTGCCGTACCCCACACTGAGGTGCGGTGCCCCCGTCCTCGGAGCCCTGGAGGTCGCCCCCGTGCAGACCCGGATCCTGACCGTCAACGCGAGCCCGCCCGTCCAAGACACCCAGGCCACCGCGGGTGAAGAGCCCGAGGTGGACGCCGTGGACGAGGAGCCCGAAGAGCCCGAGGTACCGGAGCTCATCGAGCAGGTGCCCGAGCCGCGCCGCCGCGCCGACACCGGCGGAGCCGGCCCCTCCGCAGACCTGTTCCGCCAGTACCTGCGCGAGATAGGCAGGATCCCGCTGCTCTCCGCCGCCGAGGAGGTCGAACTCGCGCGACGCGTCGAAGCCGGCCTGTTCGCCGAGGAGAAGCTGGGCAACAGCCCAGACCTCGACCTGCGCCTCGCCCTCGACCTCGACAAGCTCGTCGTGATGGGCCGGATGGCCAAGAGGCGCCTCATCGAGTCGAACCTGCGGCTCGTCGTCTCCGTCGCCAAACGCTACGTGGGCCGCGGGCTCACCATGCTCGACCTCGTCCAGGAGGGGAACCTCGGACTCATCCGGGCCGTCGAGAAATTCGACTACGCCCGCGGCTACAAGTTCTCCACCTACGCCACCTGGTGGATCCGGCAGGCGATGTCGCGGGCCCTCGCCGACCAGGCCCGCACCATCCGCGTCCCCGTCCACGTCGTCGAGCTGATCAACCGCGTCGTGCGCGTCCAGCGCCGCATGCTCCAGGAGCGCGGGTACGAGCCCACCGCCGAAGAAGTCGCCGTCCACCTGGAGCTGACCCCCGAGCGGGTCCTGGAGGTACTGCGCCTCGCCCAGGAGCCGGTCTCGCTCCACGCGCCGGTCGGCGAGGAGGACGACGTCGCCCTCGGCGATCTGATCGAGGACGGGGACGCCGCCTCGCCCATGGAGTCCGCCGCGTTCTTCCTGCTCCGCGAGCACCTGGAAGCCGTGCTGTCCACCCTCGGCGAGCGCGAGCGCAAGGTCGTGCAGCTGCGCTACGGCCTCGCCGACGGCAGGCCCCGCACCCTGGAGGAGATCGGGCGGATCTTCGGCGTGACCCGCGAACGCATCCGGCAGATCGAGTCCAAGACGCTCAACAAGCTCCGCGACCACGCCTTCGCCGACCAGCTCCGCGGCTACCTGGACTGAGTACGGAGACTGACACGGAGAAGGGGTGCCCCCGTCAGGAGGGCACCCCCACGCCAAGCCGAGCCCCCGACGCTAGTCGACCTCGGCCACCGCCTGCGCGAACTGTGCCGCGTACAGGCGCGCGTACGCACCCTCCGCGTCCAGCAGCTCCTCGTGCGTGCCCTGCTCCACGATCGAGCCGTTCTCCATCACCAGGATCACGTCGGCGTCGCGGATCGTGGACAGCCGGTGCGCGATCACGAAGGACGTACGGCCGTGCGCGAGGCGCGCCATCGCCTTCTGGATCAGCACCTCGGTACGGGTGTCCACCGAGCTCGTCGCCTCGTCGAGCACCAGGATCACCGGATCCGAGAGGAACGCCCGGGCGATGGTGATCAGCTGCTTCTCGCCGGCGCTGACGCCCGCGCCCTCGTCGTCCAGCACGGTGTCGTAGCCGTCCGGCAGGGTGCGGATGAACCGGTCCGCGTGGGCGGCGCGCGCCGCCTCCTCGATCTCGGCGCGCGTGACCTCGCGCGCCGCGCCGTAGGCGATGTTCTGCGCGATGGTGCCGCCGAACAGCCAGGTGTCCTGGAGCACCATGCCGATGCCGCCGCGCAGTTCCTCACGGGTCATCTTGGCGATGTCCACGCCGTCCAGGGCGATCTCGCCGCCCGTGACCTCGTAGAACCGCATCAGCAGGTTCACCAGCGTGGTCTTGCCGGCGCCCGTCGGGCCGACGATCGCCACCGTGTGGCCGGGCTCGACCGTCAGCGACAGGTTCTCGATCAGCGGCTTGTCCGGCTCGTAGCGGAAGGCCACCTTGTCGAGGGTGACCTGGCCGCGGATCTGCTCCGGACGCTCCGGAACCTCCGCGTCCGGCTCCTGCTCCTCCGCGTCGAGCAGCTCGTACACCCGCTCCGCCGAGGCCACGCCGGACTGCACCAGGTTCGCCATCGACGCGACCTGCGTCAGCGGCATCGAGAACTGGCGCGAGTACTGGATGAACGCCTGCACGTCACCGATCGACAGGGACCCCGAGGCCACCCGCAGACCGCCGACGACCGCCACCAGCACGTAGTTGATGTTCGAGATGAAGAACATCACCGGCTGCATGATCCCGCTGACCAGCTGCGCCTTGAACGAGGCCCGGTACAGGGCCTCGTTGTGCTCGGCGAAGACCGCCGCGGACTCCTTCTGCCGGCCGAACACCTTGACCAGCGTGTGGCCCGAGTACATCTCCTCGATGTGCGCGTTCAGCGCGCCCGTCGACTTCCACTGCGCGACGAACTGCGGCTGCGACTTCTTGCCGATCTTCGCCGCGACGAACACCGACACCGGGATCGTCACCAGCGCGACCAGCGCCAGCAGCGGGGAGATCCAGAACATCATCGCCAGCACACCGACGATCGTCAGCAGCGAGTTGAGCAGCTGCCCCATCGTCTGCTGGAGCGTCTGCCCGATGTTGTCTATGTCGTTCGTGGCGCGGCTGAGCACCTCGCCGCGCTTCTGCCGGTCGAAGTACGACAGCGGCAGTCGCGAGAGCTTCCCCTGGAGCTCCTCGCGCATCCGGTACACGGTGCCGTTCATGATGTGGTTCGACAGCCTCGTCGCGACCAGCATCAGCAGGCCGGCGAGGGTGAAGACCACCAGCGCCCAGATCGCCACGACCCCGACGGCACCGAAGTCGATGCCCTGGCCGGGGGTGAAGTCGGTGCCGGACAGCATGTCCGCCATCCCGCCCTCGCCCTTGGCGCGCAGCCCGTCCAGGGCCTGCTCCTTGGTGATCCCGGCCGGCATCTGGCGGCCGACGATCCCCGCGAACACCAGGTCGGTCGCCTCACCGAGGATCTTCGGACCGACGACCGAACAGCCGACGCTGCCGACGACGGCGACGACCATGCCCCAGAGCCTGCCCCGGTCCTGCGCGATCTGGCCCAGCAGCCGCTTGCCCGAGCCCTTGAAGTCCATGGACCGCTCGGCCGGCCCCATCATCATCCGTCCTCCGGGCCCGCTCATGCGGCCTCCGCCTCCGTCAGCTGGGAGAGCACGATCTCCCGGTAGGTCTCGTTGTCGGCCATCAGCTCGTGGTGGCGTCCTTCGCCCACGACCTGGCCCTCGTCCAGCACGATGATCCGGTCGGCGTCGCGGATCGTGGAGACCCGCTGAGCGACGATCACCACCGTCGCCTCCTCCGTCTCGCGCGAGAGCGCCGAGCGCAGCGCCGCGTCCGTCGCGTAGTCGAGGGCGGAGAAG
This sequence comes from Streptomyces sp. NPDC002181, assembly GCF_042890485.1. NCBI lineage: Bacteria > Bacillati > Actinomycetota > Actinomycetes > Kitasatosporales > Streptomycetaceae > Streptomyces > Streptomyces sp. NPDC002181. The sequence goes on from NZ_JBIASC010000004.1 coordinate 495,835, forward strand.
GAGTCGTCGAAGAGGTAGATCTCGGGGCGCTGCACCAGCGTGCGGGCGATGGCCAGGCGCTGGCGCTGGCCGCCGGAGACATTGGTTCCGCCCTGGGTGACGGGCGCGTCCAGACCGCCCTCAAGCTCGGAGACGAAGTCCTTGGCCTGCGCCACCTCCAGCGCGTGCCACAGCTCCTCGTCGGTGGCGTCGGGACGCCCGTACCGCAGGTTGGAGGCGACGGTCCCGGAGAAGAGGTACGGCTTCTGCGGCACCATGCCGACCGTCTTGGCCAGCAGCTCCGGATCGAGGCGGCGTACGTCCTGGCCGTCGACCAGCACATCGCCGCCGGTCGCGTCGAACAGCCGCGGGACCAGGCCCAGCAGCGTGGACTTGCCGCTGCCGGTGGAGCCGATGACCGCGGTGGTCTCGCCGGGGCGGGCCACCAGGTCCACCCCGCGCAGCACCGGCGCCTCGGCGCCCGGGTAGCGGAAGTCGGCGCCGCGCAGTTCCAGCTGCCCGCGGGCGAGCAGCTTGCGCACGGGATCCACGGGCGGGACCACGCTGGACTCGGTGTCCAGGACCTCCTGGACGCGCTCGGCGCAGACCTCGGCGCGCGGCACCATCATGAACATGAAGGTGGCCATCATCACGGACATGACGATCTGCATCAGATAGGCGAGGAAGGCCGTCAGCTGGCCGATCTCCATGCCGCCGCTGTCGACGCGCATCGCGCCGAACCAGATGACGGCGACGCTGGAGATGTTCACGACCACGATGACCGTCGGGAACATCAGCGCGAGCAGCTTGCCGGCGGCGAGGGAGACCCCGGTCAGGTCGGCGTTGGCCTCCCGGAACCGGTCCTTCTCGTAGTCGTCGCGGATGAAGGCGCGGATCACGCGGTTGCCGGTGATCTGCTCGCGCAGCACGCGGTTCACGGTGTCCAGACGGACCTGCATCTTGCGGAACAGCGGCCGCGTCTTGAACACGATCGCGCCGACCGACAGGCCGAGGACGGGGACCACGGCCAGCAGCACGCCCGACAGCTTCACGTCGAGCGAGAGCGCCATGCCGATGCCGCCGATGCACATGATCGGCGCCGAGACCATCAGCGTGAAGGTCATCAGGACCAGCATCTGGATCTGCTGCACGTCGTTCGTCGTACGCGTGATCAGAGAGGGGGCGCCGAACTGGCCGAGCTCGCGCGCGGAGAAGCTCTGCACCCGGTCGAAGACCGAGGCGCGGATGTCGCGGCCGACGGCGGCCGCGGTACGGGCGCCGAAGTAGACGGCGCCGCAGTTGCACAGGAGCTGGACGAGGGAGACGCCGAGCATCAGGGCGCCGAAGCGCAGGATGTAGCCGGTGTCGCCGCTGACGACACCGTTGTCGATGATGTCGGCGTTCAGCGTGGGCAGGTAGAGGCTCGCACTGGTCTGCAGCAGTTGCAGCAGGACCAGCAGGGCGATCGGTTTCCGGTACGGACCCAGATGGGTCCGCAGAAGTCGTATGAGCACGCGCAGGCTCCGGTCGGCAAGATCGAGGGGGTTCACTCCATCTTCGGCCACCGCGCGGCCGATCCCTACCGGTTTTCGCAAAGGCCGGTCAAAAGGAGTAGACCGGCCGCCGGGCCTACTCCAGCGGCAGTAGTCCCGGCGCCGGAGGGCCCTCGGAACTCAGCCCTGGAAGGCCCCCGGGTGGATCTGCTCCCGCGTCGCGATGTACTGCTGGCGCACCGCCTGCCAGGCAGGGTACTCCTCGCCCGGCTCGAAAACCTGCGCCGCCGGGCCCGGCCACACCGGCGGGGTGTGCGGGGCCAGCGTGCCCTGCTGCACCCCGAGCGCCCACGCGGCCTGGCGGGCCGCACCCAGAGCCGCGTAGTCGGCCGGCGCCGGAACGACGACCTGCGTCCCGAACAGCCCCGGAGCCGCGGCCTGTACGGCGGGCAGCTCGGCCGCCGCGCCCAGCAGGAACACCCGGCGGATCTCCACCCCGCGCGAGCGCAGCACGTCCAGCGCGTCGACCAGCCCGCACAGCATGCCCTCGAACGCGGCCCGCGCCAGGTGCTCCGGCTTCATCGAGTCCCGCCGCAGCCCCGAAAGGGTCCCGGCGGAGTGCGGCAGGTTCGGCGTCCGCTCGCCTTCCAGGTAGGGCAGGAGTACGAGGCCGTGCGCACCCGGCGTCGACTTCAGCGCGAGCTCCGACAGCCCCTCCAGATCGGTGCCGAGCAGCTCGGCGGTGCCGCGCAGCGCCCGTACGGCATTGGAGGTGTTCACCACCGGCAGGTGCATGCCACTGGCGTCGGCCAGCGAGGTGATCAGCCCGCCCGGCTCCGACAGCGCCTCGTGGTGCACGGCCATCACCGAGCCGGACGCGCCCAGCGAGACCACCGCGTCGCCGGGGCCGAGGCCCAGCCCGAGCGCGGCGGCCATGGTCTCCCCGGTGCCCGCGGAGATCAGCAGCCCCTCCGGCGTCATCCCGGCGGCCTCGGCCGGCCCGAGCACCTCGGGCAGCAGCGCCATGTGCCCGAGCGCCAGCTCGACCAGGTCGGGGCGGTACGAACCGGTGGCCGGCGACCAGTACCCGGTACCCGAGGCGCCGCCCCGGTCGGTGGTCCGCCGGGCCGGCCGGCCCAGCAACTGCCAGACCAGCCAGTCGTGCGCGGACATCAGCACGGCCACCCGGCGGGCCGCCTCCGGCTCGGTGCGGGCCAGCCAGGCCAGCTTCGCCACCGGCTGCGCGGACTGCGGTACGGATCCGACGGCCTCGGCCCAGGCCTGCCGGCCGCCCAGCGCCTCGATCAGGTCGACGGCGGCGACCTGGCCGCGCTTGTCGTTGCCGATCAGCGCCGGACGTACGAGGGCGCCCTGCTGGTCCAGCGGCAGCAGCCCGTGCTGCTGCGCGGAGACCCCTATGGCTTGCACGCCTTCGAGGAGCCCGCCGCCGGCGGCCTCGCCGAGGGAGAGCAGCCAGGCCTGCGGGTCGGTCTCGTGGGGGTGGGCGCTCTCGGGATCGCCCGCGGGCTGCGGATGCGGGGCGTACCCCTGGCGCAGCACGGCACCCGTGTCGGTGTCACAGACGACGATACGAGTGAAGGCGGAAGAGCTGTCCAGCCCGGCGACTATCCCCATGCAGAGAATTCTGCCGCACGCCGAGGCGGGATCCGCCGCCCGGAGGCGCCGGATCCCGCCGGTTCCCCGCGGTTCAGGTGTTGCTGGTGCCCCATTCGTCTTCGGCGCCGGCGCCGGCCCGGTCGCGCAGGCCCCGCACCCGTCCGGCCAGGGAGGAGGGCACCGCGTCGCCCACCTTGTGGCTCACGGTGGCGAAGGCCTTCCCGGCGTACTCGCGCCCCGTGTGCCCGGCGCTCTCGGCGGCGTTGCGCACCGCGGGGTTCTGCGCGATCTCGCGCGCGGACTTCTTCAGCTGCTCGTAACGCTCGCGCCCCGCGCGGGTTCCCAGGACGTATCCGAGGGCCAGTCCGACCACGAACGTGACCTTGTACCGCATGCCTGCCACCCTTCGTCGTGTGGTGCCCGGCCGGCTGGCGATACCGATTGGCGGAGCACCCCCCTGCTTGCGCTAATCTATGACTCGCAACGGGCGCTCGCCCCTCCGGCTAGGCCGGAGGTGGGCTGTTCGGTGCACCGCAGCAATCCCCTGTAGCTCAATTGGCAGAGCAGCCGGCTGTTAACCGGCAGGTTACTGGTTCGAGTCCAGTCGGGGGAGCGCAGTCCCCTGTAGCTCAATTGGCAGAGCAGCCGGCTGTTAACCGGCAGGTTACTGGTTCGAGTCCAGTCGGGGGAGCATGGAAGAAGAGGACCTCACGACGGGGTCCTCTTTCTTTTTGCCCTGGTTCGGGAACCGGGCAGCCCTCAGAACGGTCTCCCTGAGCAGGCGAAGCCGATCATGCGAGGCATCCGAGGCAGGAGATCGTATGAGCGGCTATGCTGCGGCAGACGGCGCGCACACATGTACGCGCCACGCCGTGAAGGGGCGGTAGCTCAGCCGGTTAGAGCAGCGGACTCATAATCCGTCGGCCGTGGGTTCGAGTCCCACCCGCCCCACTGCGAGTGCTGGTCAGCAGAAACGTTTTGGCCAGATCGTTCGACGCCCCGTCCGGGCTTTCCGGGCGGGGCGTCTTCGTGTTCCGCCGCGTCCGGCGCAGCGCCGCCCGCCCTCCGGTCCGGCCCGCGTGGCGATCACCAGGAGATGGGCCGACCATGGGACTGCCGGTAGATCACGGGTTCGCGGAGCGGTCCTCCCCGAAGCGCGGGGGGAACCCCGGTGCCATGTCCGGACACCGCCGGAGTGTGCCCTCGAACCGCCGCCGGACCGCCCTGGAGAACGAGGAACAGGTGGTCGCCCATGTGCCGATGGCTCGCGTATTCAGGTTCGCCCGTTCTGCTCGACACCATCCTGTACAAGCCGGCGCACTCGCTGATCGATCAGAGCCTGCACTCCCGGCTGGGTGTGGAGACGACGAACGGCGACGGCTTCGGCATCGGGTGGTACACGGATCACGCCAGTACTCCGGCGGTCCTGCGCGACGTGGGGCCCGCCTGGAACAACCGCAACCTGCGGGAGATCGCCGATCACGTCGAATCCCCCCTGTTCTTCGCCCACATCCGGGCGTCGACCGGAACGGCGGTGCAGCAGACGAACTGCCACCCCTTCCGGCACGGCCGCTGGCTGTGGATGCACAACGGGGCCATCGCCGATTTCCACCTCATCCGCCGCGAGCTCTGCCTGCTCGTCGACCCCGTGCTGTTCTCCGACATCGAGGGAACGACGGACTCCGAGGTGATGTTCTACCTCGCCGTCACCTTCGGCCTGGACCAGGACCCGCCGGGCGCCGTGGCGCGCATGGCCGGAGTGGTGGAGCGCATCGGCCGCGAGCACGGCGTGGAGTTCCCGCTGCAGATGACGGTGGCCGTGAGCGACGGTGAGAGCGTCTGGGCCTTCCGCTACTCCAGCCAGGGGAAGTCCAGGTCGCTGTTCTACAGCAGCCGTGTGGACAGCCTGCGCAAGCTGCACCCCGACGTGGCCTTCCTGCGAGAGGTCTCGGACGAGACCCGCCTCGTCGTCTCCGAGCCCCTCGGTGATCTGCCCGGAGCCTGGAACGAGGTGCCGGAGAGCAGTTACGGCATCGTACGGCCGGGAGCGGACGCCCTGTTCCCCTTCACCCCCCAGGCGGCCTGACGCGTCAGGGGCAGGCGGCTGCCGGGTCGTCGTGGACGAGGGCGCAGACCATCTGCGCACCGCGCCCGTGGCCGGGGTACGCCGCGAGCAACTCGGCCTTGAAGTCGTTCCACTGACGGGTGAGTTCGGCGGTCGCTCCGGCGGTCGCGCGGCGGAAGTCGTCTCCCGTCCTCGCGCGCGGGGACGCCGCGGTGTCCTTGTTCAGGGTGCGGTTGTGGGCGACGCGGCCGTCGCAGTCGGCGGGCTTGACGCCGGTGGAATCGAAGTCGGGGTAGCAGCCGGTGGCCAGGTCCGCGGGGACGCGCCCGCGCGCCTCCCGGGTCCAGTCGGCGTCCTTCATCGCGCTGTAGCGGCGGATGTCCAGGAACGGCGGATGGTCCGTGCGCTCCAGGCCCGGCGGGTTGTCGAGGCCGATCGGACCGGCGGCGGCCCGGTCGCTCCAGTTCGAGTGCGAGTAGAAGTCCTCGATCTGGTGCCAGCCGCGGCCGAGCTGTTCGAGGACGGCGCACTTGGCCCGTCCGGGCTTCCCGTCCCACGCGCAGGGGGTGGACAGGTCGCTCTGGTCGGCGCGCACCCTGCCGTCGGCGTCGACGAGGCCGTCGGCGGCCCGCACCGCGTTGCGGAAGCGGGCGACGGACGTACGGATGCAGGCGAGGAGCTCCGTGGTCGCCTCGTCCCTGGTGCGGGGGTAGCCGGCCGAGTACCGGGGGGCGAGGTAGTCGGCGTTGTCGCAGTGCAGGGGGCCGACGTCGAAGTAGGGGCGGCGGTCGTTGGCGTTGATCGCCCCGTCGTGGGCGTCGGCCATCGCGGTCAGCGTGACGGGCTCCCAGGGCAGCGCCGCCCGGGTGATGTCCTCGTGGTTGCCACCGGTGAAGGCATGGGCGCCGCCGCCCGGCAGCACGGCCAGGGCGGCCGCGAGCCCGCCTGCGAGGACGGCGCGGGCGGTCCGGGACCTGCCGGGGAGCGGGAGGCGGGACATGGGGGCTCCAGGTGTACGGAGGCGCACCGGCCGGCCCGGACCGGTGCGGTGCGGCCGCGGTGATCGCCTCGGTCCGGCGGCGGGCGGTGGCCGCACTTCCATGCTGCGCGCCCGCCCCGGACCCCGCATGCGCGAGCGGTACGGCCCCCGGGCCCGCAGGGGCGTCCTCCCCGGGCCGCGGATGCGCGAACGATCGCACCCGCGGCTTCGGCGGTTCAGGGACGGCGCTGCTCCGCGGGCATCCCTAGAAGTTCTCCGTTTCGTCCGCCAGGTGGCGCAGTACGTCGTTCAGGTCCTGGCGGCGGGCGTAGGCCGCCCGTTGGCGGTGGGCGCCCGAGCCGTCGCGCAAGAGGCCCGCCAGGGTCTTGGCCGCGTGGTCGAGCTCGCCCGACGCCGCGAGTTCCGGGGCCACCAGGTCCAGCAGGGCCTCCGCCAGGTCCGCCGCCGGGATCTCCACCCCCGTGTACGGGTCGAGGCCGAAGCCCTCCAGCCCGTCGTGGGCCGCCCGCCAGCGCGCGAGGCGCAGTACGTCGTCCCGCAGCGCCGGCTCGGGACGCAGCTCCTCGATGTCCCGCAGGGTCGTCGCCACCAGGGCGCGGACCAGCTCCGCCTGGAGGATCGCCGTGTCGATGTCCGGGGACATGTCGGGCGCCCGGATTTCGAGCGTCGGCCAGTGCCCGGACGGGCGCAGGTCCCAATAGACCATCTTCGTGTCCAGGGCCGCCCCCGAACCGAGCAGGGTCTGCACCGAGCGCCGGAAGTGGGCCGTGGACGTGAAGTGCGGGGGCAGCCCGGCCGAGGGCCAGCCCGACCAGGCCATCGCCCGCCAGCTGGCGTGCCCCGTGTCACGGCCGCCCCAGAACGGCGAATTGGCGGCCAGCGCGATCAGCGTGGGCAGCCATGGTCTGACCCTGTTCGACACCGCCACCGCCGTGTCCACGTCGAGGGTGCCGATGTGGATGTGGCGGCCGCAGCTGACGAGGGTCTCGGTCAGCGAGCCGAAGCGGCGGTGCTGCTCGCGCTGGCGCGGCTCGTCGTCGGTCAGGTGCAGCGGCCCCTCCACCGCGACGACCGGCGAGGGCGCGGCCAGCAGCCGGCAGCCGTGGGCGCGGGCCGCCCGGGCGAGGGTGCGCCGCAGCGCGGCGAGCTCCGCGCGCAGCACGGGCGCCGAATCGGCGACGGGGGTGGAGATCTCCACCTGGTAGCGGGTGCCCTCGGGGTGCACTTCGTGGGGCAGGCCCGCGGCGGTGGCCAGGACGAGCGGGGCGGCCGGGACCACCCGGAAGGTACGGGCGTCGACGAGGAGGAACTCCTCCTCGACACCCACGGTCAGCGGGGCTGTGAGAGGGCTCGCGTGGACTCCGTTGTCCGCGCTGCCGGTGCTCGTGGTGCTGTTGCCAGGTTCGATCACTACGCCTCCCTGGACATACGAGTCGTTTCATCATGAGCTGAACGGCAGCGGGGGAGCGCACGTCGATTCAGTCAAATGTCGTGTGATAGTGGCGAGTTACCGGCAAGGACCGGCCCGGTCTGAGGTCGTGGATCCGGGTGGGGCGACTGGTGCGGGTGCGCGTGCGGGCAGGAGCCGGGGCACGGGCCGGGGCAGGCACTGGGGCAGGGGCACGTACCGGGGGCAGGGGCAGGGGCAGGGGCAGGGGATGCGCACCGGCGGGGACCGGACCCCGGCCCGTTAATGCCTGGGGTCGCCGAACGGCCGCTGGTTATCATCCGCTGTGACCGGTACGAGCACCCCCACACCCGCCCCCGCCCGACGCCCCACGCGCATATTCGCGGACCTGACCCCGCTGCGCACGTCCCCGGACTACCGGCGGCTGTGGGTCGGCAGCACCATCTCCTGGATGGGCCAGGCGATGACCGCCCTCGCGATCTCGCTCCAGGTGTACGACATCACCGGCTCCAGCTTCTCCGTCGGGCTCGTCGGCCTCTTCTCGCTCGTCCCGCTCGTCGTCTTCGGTCTCTACGGCGGCGCCATCGCCGACACCGTCGACCGGCGCAAGCTCGGCCTGTACAGCTCCCTCGGACTGACGGCCCTGTCGATCGCCCTGGCCGGCGCCGCGCTCCTCGGCTACCACCGGGTCTGGCTGCTGTACTCGGTCGTCGCGCTCCAGGCGGTCTGCGGCGCCCTCAACGGACCCGCCCGCTCCGCGATGATCCCGCGGCTGCTGCCGACCGAGCAGCTGCCCGCCGCCAACGCGCTGAACTCGGTGACGATGACCTCCGGGACGATGATCGGCCCGGTGCTGGGCGGGCTCATCGTCGGCTGGTGGGGCTACCAGGCCGCCTACCTGATCGACGCCGTCACCTTCTGCGCCGCGCTCTACGCGGTGTGGCGGCTGCCCGCGATGCTGCCCGAGCGGGAGGGCGGCAAGCGGGGGCGGGCCTCCGTACTGGACGGACTGCGCTTCCTCGGCACCCGGCCGAACATCCGGATGACCTTCTTCTCCGACATGGCCGCCATGGTGCTGGCCCAGCCGAAGGCGCTGTTCCCGGCCATCGCCGTGCTCTGGTACGGCGGCGACGCCAAGACCGTCGGCCTGCTGGTGGCGGCCCCCGCCGTCGGGGCGCTGCTGGGCGGGCTGTTCTCCGGCTGGCAGGGGAGGATCCGCCGGCACGGGCTGGCGATCCTGATCTCCGTGGCCGCCTGGGGGCTGGCCATCGCCGTCTTCGGGCTCACCCGGAACCTGTGGCTCGGGCTGTTCTTCCTGGCCCTGGCGGGCTGGGCCGACACCATCTCCATGGTGTTCCGCTCCACGATGATGCAGGCCGCGACCCCGGACGAGATGCGGGGTCGCCTCCAGGGCGTGTTCATCGTGGTCGTCGCCGGCGGCCCCCGGCTCGGGGACTTCCTCGCCGGGACCACCGCCGACCTGACCTCCCCGGCCGTGGCGATCACGGGCGGCGGGCTGGGATGCGTACTGGTGCTGCTCCTGCTGGCCCTGCGCTGGCGCGGGTTCGCCCGCTACGACGCGAGGTCGCCGCAGGCGTGACGCCCCCCTACGCCGGTTCCAGGAGTACGGCCGGGAGCGTGCCGCCGACGATCTCCTCCCGGGGCAGCGAGAGGCCGAAGTGCCGCTCCAGTACGCCGAGGGCGGTGCGGTGGACCTCCCGGTCGTCCGCGCTGTCGTCCGTGCCCTCGTCCGCCGGGAGGCCCGCGGCCGTGAGTGCGGCCTGCAAACGGGAGGCCGTCGCGGGCTCGCCGTCGACCCCGCCGTAGCCCCAGGAGCCGTCCAGGTGCAGGTTGAAGGCACTGAGCACGACCTCGTCGCGGAAGTGCGCGAACTGTGGCGGGACCGGCTTGCCGTTCTCCTCCTCGAACTCCAGGTGGCAGATGTCCACACCCCCGCGGGAGAGCGGCAGGCCACCGCAGAACCCGCCCATCCAGCCGCCGTACGCGACCGTGTACGACCAGTCGCCGCAGCGGCCGTACCGCAGGCCGATGTCCTCGTAGTCGGCCAGGAGGGCGAGGAGGCCGGCTCCGGTGAGGTCGCCCACCGGCACGGCGGTGTGCTCGGGCCCGTACACGGTTTCCGTGAGGCGCCCGACGAGCTCCTGCGGGCCGAGCCCGCGGGCCATCACCACGCTGTAGCCGCCGTAGGCGATCGACTGGGGCGCGGCCAGCCAGGCTATTCCGTCCGTCATGACGGACATCCTGGCCGAAGCCTCTGACAACGCGGGGAGTCGGGGTCAGGCGGGGCCGACCACGCCGCGCGCCACGCCCAGGGCCACCAGGTCCTGGGGGCGGATGCGGAGCTGGTCCGCCGTGGACGGGGCCTCGGAGGCGGGGCGCTTGAGGATGGCCGCCGCCAGTTCGGGGGCGATGACCGAGAAATAGCTGTCCGGGGTGACCCAGGTGTTCCCCGGCGCGGCCAGCGCGAGGGCTCCGCCCGAACCCCCCTCGCCGATCAGGAGCGTGGTCACCGGGACCGCGGCCGCGGCGAGCGCCGCGAAGGTGTCCGCGATGGCCGCGCCGGCGCCCGCGTGCTCCGCGGCGGCGTCGTTGGCGGCGCCCGGGGTGTCGACCAGGGTGAGCACCGGGATCCCGAGGCGGTCCGCGAGGCGGATCACGCGGGCCGCCGTACGGTATCCGGCCGGGCGGGTGGCGGTGCCGCACTGGGCGGCGTACGCGACGGCCCGCCCCTCCCGCAGCCCGAACCCGCACAGCATCCCGGGGTCGGTGCCGCCCGCCCGGTCCCCGGAGAGGGGCAGGCGGAGCGCGAAGTACGCGTCCAGGTACGCCTCGGCGCGCGGCCGGCCGGGGTGGCGGGCCAGCCGTACGGCGTCCCAGCCGGTCTTCGGGGGCAGGCCGCCGGGTACGCCGCCCAGTGCGGCCGGGGGCGCGACCGGTTCGGCGGAGCGGGGCGCGGCCAGCACGCGCAGCCAGTCCGCGAGGATCGCGGGCAGCTCGGCGGGCGGGACGACGGCGTCCACGTGCCCGGCGGCGTACTGGCCCTCGGCGGTGTAAGCCGCCGGGTCCGCGTCCGCCGGCCGCACCCGGGAGCCCGCGAACCCGACCTGCGCACCCGGGAGCGCGAGCACGACGTCGGCCCCGGCGCCGAGGGTGGCCCAGCCGCCGCCGGTGGTGGGATCGCGGAGCACGGCGATCTGCGGGAGCCCGGCGGCCCGGGTCAGCACGGACTGGCGGGCCACGCGCTGGAGCTGGGTCAGCGCGAGCATGCCCTCCTGCATGCGGGAGCCACCGGTGGCGATCAGTGAGACGAGGGGGAGGCGGTGTGCGCGAGCGTGGGTGTAGGCGGCTTCGAGCCGGTCTCCGGTGCGTTCGCCGAGGGAGCCGCCGAGGAAGCCGAACTCGAAGGAGATCACGGTGGCCGGGTGGCCGCCGATGAGGGCGGTTCCGGCGACGACGGACTCCTCCTCGCCGGTGCGGGCTCCGGCGCGGGCCCGGGAGTCGTCGTAGCCGGCCCAGGCCAGCGGCCCGTCCGGGCCGGAATCCCGGTGGGGGGCGGGGAGTTCGGCGAAGCTGCCGGGGTCGGTCACGGAGGCGATGGCCGCACGGGCCGAGAGGCGGGTCGTCGTCACGGGATCACCCTAGGGGGACCGGCTCGCGCGTCCCTAGGGCAGTGGGAAGGCGAGCTTGAGGGCGTAGGCGGCGACGAGGCCGTAGCCGAGGCGGAAGGTCCAGGCGCGGGCGGCGGGGGAGATGCGGCGGCCCGCGGCGGCTCCGATGGCGACGAGGGTCTGCTGCCAGAGGAGGGACGCGGCGGCCACGCCGCCCAGGAAGGCGGCGGCGGTGGTGGGGGTGGTGAGGGTGGAGGCCTGGGCGGTGGTGAGGGCGGCGAAGTAGAGGGCGGTGGTGGGGTTCACGGCGGTGAGCGCGACGTACCGTCCGAAGGCCGCGCGGGCGCCCCCGGACCGCCGTACCTCAAGTGCCGGCGGCGCCGGATGCGCGGTCGGCGGAGCCGAAACGGCGGAGCGGGGTTCCGGGGCCCCGGCCCCGGATGCCGGCGGGGCGGGGCTGCGCCCCGGCTCCGGCGGCCCGGGCGTCTTCGTCTTCGCCGGCGCCGACGGCTCCGGTGCCTGGAGGGAGCGGCTGCGGTACAGGGCGTGGGCGGCAATCGACAGGAGGACGGTCGCCGACAGTAGGCGGATCCAGGCTTCGACCGGGGTCACGTGCGAGGCCACCCAGGGGCCGAGGGCCGTGGCGAGGGCCGCGTAGGCGAGGTCCACCGTCGCGATGCCCGCCGCCGCGGCCATCGCCGTACGGCGGTGCCGCATCGCCTCCTGGAGCAGCAGCACGCTCATGGCACCCATGGGCATGGCCACGCCCAGGCCCGCGACCGCTCCCGACAGTGCGGGGGAGAGAAGTCCGTTCATGCGGACGAGGGTGCGGGCAGCGGCGTCCGGTGCAGCGGCGCTTATCGGGCTTCGCTGCGAGAATCGCGGCATGGACCGTCTCGACAGGGAAATCCTCGGCATCCTGCAGCAGGATGCGCGGATCTCGTACCGCGATCTCGGTGTCCGCGTCGGGCTCAGCGCCAACGCCACCGCCGACCGGGTGCGCCGGATGCGGCGGGACGGGGTGATCCGCGGGTTCACCGTCATCGTGGATCCGGCCGCCGACACCCGCGGCGGGCTCGTCGTCTTCATCGACTTGAGCCTGCGGCAGGACACCACCAACGAGGAGTTCGAGGAGAGGGTGGTGCGGCTTCCCGGGATCACCGAAGTGGTGCACGTGACCGGGGAGTACGACTACCTCGTGCGGGCCCGCGCCGCCGATCCCGCCGCGCTCGACGCACTGCTGCGCCGTCTCAAGCGGGAGGCCGGCGTGGCGCAGTCCAGCACCCGGATCGCCCTGAAGGGCGCCCACGGACCGGCCACCGCATAGGAGGTGTCCCTCCTAGAGCGCCGACTCCCAGGCCAGCGTCGTGCCCCGTGTTCCCGACTCCGTGCGGCCGTCGTCCGTGACCGTCAGGCGGACGCGGGCCGGGGTCGCGTCCACCTCGACCTCGATCGACCCGACCTGCGAGCGGCGGTGGGCCGCGGCCAGGGCGCCGCGCAGGGCCGACAGCAGGTCGCCCGCCACCGGCTCCGGGAGCAGGGCGTCCACCGCGCCCGCGAAGTGGACCGACGGCTGGAAGCCCAGCAGGACCGCCGCCCCGCCCGTCTCCCGCAGGATCCGGCCGCGGACCGTCGTCGGGGCGTCGCTCGGCGGCTGCTGGAGGGCGAAGATGGCGGTGCGGACCTCCTGGATGGTGGAGTCGAGCTCGTCGACGGCCCGGGCCAGTTCGTCGCCGACCGTGTCCCCGGCCGGCGCGGAAGCCGACCGCTTCTTCGTGCTCTCCAGCATCATCTCCGTCGCGAACAGCCGCTGGACCACCAGGTCGTGCAGGTCGCGCGCGATCCGGTCCCGGTCCTCGTAGACGGCCAGCTGCTCGCGGTCGTGCTGCGCGTCCGCCAGTACGAGGGCCAGCGCGGCCTGGGAGGCGAACTGCGAGGCCAGCAGCCGGTCCACGGCGTCGTACGGGCGGCCGCCGCGGGCGCGCGGCAGGGCCAGGGTGCCGATCAGCTGGCCGCCGCTCTGGAGCGGCAGCATCATGCTCGGGCCGAAACGTTCCCGCACGTGCGTGGTCATCCGGGGGTCCGTCGCCGAGTCCTCTATGAAGACGGGCTCGCCGCCGAGGAGTTGCACCAGGACCGGCGAGCCGGGGGCGATCGCCGTCCCGACCAGGTCCCCGGGGTCCCCTGGCGTGGAGGCGGCCACGATCTCCATGCCGCCCTCCGGGGTCGGCTGGAGGACCACCCCGGCCGCCGCGTCCGCGAGCAGCCGGGCGCGTTCGGCCACGCACATCAGCGCGTCGGCGGCCGGGCGGCCGGCCAGCAGGGTCGTGGTGACCGCGGCGGCGCCCTCGATCCAGCGCTCCCGCCGGCGTGCCGTCTCGTACAGCCGCGCGTTGCCGATCGCTATCCCCGCCTGCGAGGCCAGGACCCGTACCAGTGCGAGGTCCTCGTCCGTGAAGGATCCGCCGCCCTGCTTCTCCGTCAGGTAGAGGTTGCCGAAGACCTCCGTGTGGACCCGGATCGGGACGCCCAGGAAGCCGCGCATGGGGGGATGGCCCGGCGGGAACCCCGACGAGCGCGGGTCCGTCGACAGGTCCTCCAGCACCAGCGGGCGCGGATCGGTGATCAGCGCGCCGATCACACCCGTACGCCCGTCGGGCAGGCGGGGGATCGCGGCGCGCTCCGCCTCGCTCAGCCCGGCCGTGTACAGCTCGGTCAGCCGGAGGCGCTCGGGGTCGATGACCCCGAGCGCTCCGTACCGGGCCGAGCACAGCGCTGTCGCCGAGTCCACGATGTGCTGGAGGGTGGCCTGCAGCTCCAGTTCGGAGCCGACGCTGAGCACCGCCTCCAGGAGGACGGGCAGGCCGGCCCGTTCCGCGGGACCGGCCGGCTCGGGCGCCGCGTCCGTCATTCGGCCAGCGGGTTGAGGACCATCGGGGCGATCTTCCCTTCGAGCATCATGCCGAGACCGAGTACGGCGCACACGTCAGGGCGTTCCGCGATGGCGACGGGCATTCCGGTGGCGTCGCGCAGCATCTGGTCCAGGCCCGGCAGCAGGGCGCTGCCTCCCACCATCATGATCCCCCGGTCCGTCAGGTCGGCGACCAGGTCGGGCGGGCACTCCCGCAGTACCTTGCCGATGCCGTCGATCACGGCCGTCAGCGGGGTGTGGATGGCGTCCCGTACGGCCGCGGTGTCCACATGGACGGAGCGGGCCAGTCCGGTGGCCACGTCCCGGCCGTGGATGAGGGTGGAGGCGGGGCCCCCGTCGGTGATGCCGTTGCCGTGCAGGGCCAGCTGGAGGGGCCGGACGGCCTGGCTCGGCAGCATCAGCTCGTGCGCGTGGCGCAGGTGCTGGACGACGGCGTGGTCGATGGCCTCGCCGCCGATCGGGATCCGCTGGGCGGTGACGATCGAGCCGAGGGAGAGGACGGCGACCTGCGTGGCGGCGGCCCCGCACACCATGATCATCGTCGCGGTCGGCTGCTCCACGGGCAGGCCGCAGCCGACGGCCGCCGCGATCAGGGTGTCGACGAGTTCGACGCGCCGGGCCCCGAGCCCGACCATGGTCTCCACGGCGGCCCGCTGCGCGAGCGGGTCGGCGTCGTGCGGGGTGCAGGCGGCGGCCCGCAGCCGGGGCTTGCGGCGCAGGGCGCGGCGCAGCTTCTCGCCGAGCAGGTGGCGCAGCATCCGCTGGGCCATCTCGATGTCGACGACGGTGCCGCCGGAGACGGGGCGTACGACGCGGATGTAGTCGGGCGTGCGGCCCGTCATCCGTTCGGCGAAGGTACCGACCGCGATGAGCGCGCCGGTGCGGGTGTTGACTGCGGCGACGCTGGGCTCGTCGACGACCAGGCCGGCGCCCTTGACGTAGACGCGGGTCCTGGCTGCTCCCAGGTCGACGGCGACGTGGCAGCGGCGCAACTGCTCAAGACTGACGGTCACGGCAGATCCTCCCGAGAGCGCTGGCGCAAGAGTCCGGCAGCTGCCGGTTGCATTTCATATCTTCTCGGGCGAATGGGTCATACCGCCCGTTGTGCTGCTCCGGCTGGGTGTGTCGCACGGGGCGAGAGGTGCTGCACGGGGGTGGATTTCTGTACCGACAGGCAGCACGATGCCGCCACTGCTCGCGCTACTCGCGCGTAACAAGGTAAAGGGGACCCCATGCTGACGCCCCGCCAGAAAACGCTCGCGCTGCTGACGCTCTGCCTGGCGTTCCTCACACCCTTCCCGGCCCGGGCCGCCACCCCTGTGCAGCCGCACAACCCGGTCGTCTTCATCCACGGCTACAACGCCGACCCGGGCGTCTGGGGCGGCCTGCGCGAGGACATGCGCGTCGCCGGGTACGCGGACTCGGAGCTCTTCTCGTGGGGTTACGACACGCACCGGTCGGTCAACGAGGTCGTGGCCGGGCAGCTCGGCGCGTACGTCGACCAGGTCCGCCGGCAGACCGGCGCCGCCAAGGTCGACATCGTGGCGCACTCGCTCGGCTCCCTGGTCGGCCGCTGGTACGTGAAGTTCGGCGGCGGCACCGCCACCGTGGACCACTGGGTCTCGCTGGCGGGCCCCAACCACGGCACCTCCACCGCGTGGGCCTGCGCCCTGTGGGACCAGGCCTGCCGGGACATGACCCCCGGTTCCTACGTCGTGAAGAACCTGAACGCGGGGGACGAGACCCCGGGCGCGGTGAAGTACGCGACGTTCTGGTCGAACTGCGACGAGGTCGTCAACCCCGACAGCAGCGTCCCGCTCGCGGGGGCGCTCAACACGCCGGTCGGCTGTCTGGGACACAACGACCTGCTGGGGGACGACGCCACCTCGGCGGGGGTACGCGCCTTCCTCGCCTCCTGAGGGCCGTCTCCTGAGGCGCGTCCCCTGAGGCGCGTCCCCTACACCTCGACCCCGTCGACCGCGACGCGCTGGAGCAGGCCGTACGTGAACTCCGCCACGCAGGGCCGCCCCTGCGCGGCGAACGCCAGGCGCCACCGGGTCGGCGCGGTGCCCTCCATCGGGCGCACCGGGGCGAAGGCCCGCGCCACCTCGTCCACGGTGGCCGACCAGGGCCTCAGGTCCTCCGGGGTCCGCAGTACGGGCCCCCGCGCACCCGGGGCCCGGATCAGCCACTCGTTCCACACCGCCCCGTCCGGAGCCGCCAGCACCTCGAAGCGCAGGTCCGGCCAGAGCGGCACCGGCCACAGCAGGGCCTCGCACTCCAGATCGCCGATGGCGCGGGCGGCCGTGGACTCCGGCGGCCCGAGCACCGAGCGGTAGCGGGCCAGCGCACCGCGCGAGCGGGGCGAGCGCACCATCGCCTGCCAGCGCTTGTTCGCCTCCCGCTGGTCGGCGAGCGAGGCGCCGAGGCTCCGGCGCGCCTCCTCGGCGAGGTCCGGCCGGAAGTCCGCCATCCGACGCAGCAGCACCAGCTGGAAAGCGGCCGGACCGAAGGGGCCGGGGGATGCGGACGGAGTCATGGAGGCCACGATTCCACACAGGACCTCCACGAACCCGCGATACGGATGTTGCGCGGAACCACGTAGCGTGCGGTCGTCATGGACTACTGCCACGCGTGCCGGAGGCACCTCAACGGCGCCCTGGCGTGCGCCGGCTGCGGAACCCCGGTCGAGTACCTGCCGCCCGCCGCACCCGGGGTGTCCGCCGCGCCCGCAGGCCCGTACGGCTCCGCACGGGCCGGGGCGGAGAACCCGCTCGCCGATCCGCTCGCCGATCCGTTCGCGGACTCGCTCGTCGTGCTGTCCGGTGCGGACCGGGGCGGCCGGAGCGGCCGGGCCGGATCGCGGCGCCGTGCCACGCACCGCAGGCGCCGCCGGACCCTCGTGACGCTCGGGCTGGGCCTGGCGCTCGCGGCCGGGGGCACGGTCGTGCTGGCCCGGATCGTCACCGAGGGGCAGAAGACCGACCGGGCCGCCGAGGTGGTGCTCACCGACGGGAACGGCCCGCAGGACCCGGGTCCGCTGCCGAGCGGCAAGGGGACCCCCGCCGCGCCCACGGCGCTGAAGCCGGTGAAGGCCTCCGGGTCCGCGAAGGCCACCTCGGGCGGTACGCAGTCGCCCGGGCCCGAGGGGACCGCCGAGGGGTCCGCGCAGCCGGGTCCGACGGCGTCCGCCTCCGCCTCGGGCAAGACGGGGCCGACGAAGGGGGCCACCGGGCCGGGGCCCTCCGTAAAGCCGGGTCAGTCGGGAAAGCCGTCGCCCAGCGCTTCGGGGTCGGCGCAGCCGCCGTCGCCGAGCCCCAGCCCGGCGCCGACCAAGACCGGCTGCTGGTTCATCTTCTTCTGCTGAGCGGCCGGGTGCTTCAGCCCAGCATCCGCTTGAGCAGGTCCCGCAGCACCGCCCGCTCGGCCGTGGAGAGACCGGCCAGCGGTTCGCGCGCGAAGTCCAGCGATTCCCGCAGCCGGTCCGCGGTCTGCAGGCCCTCCTGGGTCGGGGCGGCCAGCTTCACCCGGCGGTCCGCCGGATCCGGCCTGCGCTCGACCAGGCCGCGCGATTCCAGCCGGTCCACGATGCCCGTGATGTTCGAGGGCTCGCACTTCAGCTGCTGGGCGATCCGGCGCATCGGCATCGGCTCCAGCGACAGCAGGTTCAGCACCCGCGCCTGGGCGCCGGTGAGCTGGTGGCTGGCTGCCGCGTCCTCGTACTCCTCGTGGTAGCGGGCCACGACGGAGCCGATGAGCTCGACAACCTCAAGGGTCAGGGGATCTGTGCGGCGACTGGGCATGGATCCAGAGTACCCATTTACTTGACAACATGAAATATCCAGGAGCATGGTTGTTTCACCTGCTGAAGTATTCAGTCGATTCGATTCCTTGATCGGGAGCACCCATGTCTGAGATCCCTGCCGTCAGCCGCGAGTGGCACCTCGTCCGCCGTCCGCAGGGCTGGCCCGTCGCCGAGGACTTCGCCCTGCGCGAGGTCGAGGTGGCGGCCCCGGCCCCCGGCCGGATCCTGGTGCGCAACCTGCACATGTCGGTGGACCCGTACATGCGCGGCCGGATGAACGACGTGAAGTCCTACGTCCCGCCGTTCCAGCTCGACAAGCCGATGGACGGCGGCGCGGTCGGCGAGGTCGTCGCCTCCGCCGACGAGCGCTTCGCGGTCGGCGACCACGTCCTGCACGGCCTGGGCTGGCGCGAATACGCCGACGTGGACGCCAAGCACGCCACCAAGGTCGACGCCTCCCTCGCCCCGCTCTCCGCCTACCTCGGCGTGCTCGGCATGCCGGGCCTGACCGCCTACGCGGGCCTCTTCGAGGTGGCCTCCTTCAAGGAGGGCGACACCGTCTTCGTCTCCGGCGCGGCCGGCGCGGTCGGCGGCCTCGTCGGCCAGTTCGCGAAGATCAAGGGCGCCGCCCGGGTCATCGGCTCGGCCGGCTCGGACGAGAAGGTGACGCTCCTCACGGAGAAGTACGGCTTCGACGCCGCCTTCAACTACAAGAACGGCCCCGTCGGCGAGCAGCTGAAGGCGGCCGCCCCCGAGGGCATCGACGTCTACTTCGACAACGTCGGCGGCGACCACCTGGAGGCCGCCATCTCCTCCCTGAACGTGCACGGCCGCGCCACCCTGTGCGGGGCGATCGCCCAGTACAACGCCACCGAGCCGACCCCCGGCCCGCGCAACCTGGCCCTGGTCATCGGCAAGCGGCTGCGCCTGCAGGGCGTGCTCGTCGGCGACCACGCCGGCCTCCAGCCGCAGTTCGTCCAGGACGTCGCCGGCTGGCTGCGCTCCGGTGAGCTCGTGGCCGACGAGACCGTCTTCGAGGGCGTGGAGAACGCGACCGCGGCCTTCCTCGGCATGCTGCGCGGTGAGAACACCGGAAAGATGATCGTTTCCTTCACCGGTTAGGCTCACCCCACACCGTCGTGATCGTGGGCGCGAGTCACGGCGATTACCAGGAGGATCTCTTCACATGTCCATCCAGCAGTCCGAGGTTCTGTACACCGCCGTCGCCACCGCCGAGAACGGCCGTGACGGCCGCGTCGCCACCAACGACGGCCAGCTCGACGTCGTCGTGAACCCGCCGAAGGAGATGGGCGGCAGCGGCGCCGGCACCAACCCGGAGCAGCTGTTCGCCGCCGGCTACAGCGCCTGCTTCCAGGGCGCGCTCGGTGTCGTGGCCCGCAACGAGAACGCGGACATCTCCGGTTCGACCGTCACCGCCGAGGTCGGCATCGGCAAGAACGACGACGGCTTCGGCCTGATCGTCAAGATCTCCGCCTCGATCCCGAACGTGGACGCCGCCACCGCCAAGGACCTCATCGAGAAGGCCCACCAGGTCTGCCCGTACTCCAAGGCGACCCGCGGCAACATCACGGTCGAGCTCGCCGTCTGATCGCGCTCGCACCGCGCGGAGGCCGCACCCCGATCACGGGGTGCGGCCTTCGCCGTAAGCTGTGCCCCATGCGTGATCTTGCGGGGGGATTCGGTCATCTGCTGGCCGGACAGCGATGGGTGTTCCGTCACGGCCGGTGGCTGGGGTTCGGCCTGCTGCCCGGACTGCTCGCGCTGGTGCTCTACACCGGCGCACTCATCGGGCTCGGCTACGGCGCCGACGACCTGACGGCGTGGGCCACGCCCTTCGCCGACGGCTGGGGCTCTCCCTGGCTCGGTCTCTTCCGCGGATTCCTGACCGCCCTGGTCTTCTGCCTCGGCCTCTTCGTCGCGGTGATCACCTTCACCGCGGTGACCCTGCTGATCGGCCAGCCGTTCTACGAGTCCCTCTCGGAGCAGGTCGACCGCAGCGTCGGCGGCGACGCCCCGGAATCCGGGCTGCCGCTGGCCAAGGAGCTGTGGATCTCGGCCCGCGACAGCATCAAGGTGCTCGCCCGGGTTCTGCTGTACGGGATCCTGCTCTTCGCGCTGGGCTTCATCCCCGTCGTCGGACAGACCGTGGTCCCCGCGATCGGGTTCTGCGTGTCCGGGTTCTTCCTCACCGAGGAGCTCACCGCCGTGGCGCTCCAGCGCCGCGACGTGGAGCTGAAGGAACGTCTCGTCCTGCTGCGCGGACGCCGCGCGATGGTGCTCGGCTTCGGCGTCCCGCTCGTGCTGGCGTTCCTGGTGCCGCTGGTCGCGGTGTTCCTGATGCCGGGTGCGGTGGCCGGGGCCACCCTCATGGTCCGGGAGCTGCGCGGCGAGGACGAGGACGAGGAGCGGGCCGCCGCGGACGGCGCGGACGGCGCGGGCGACGGTGCCGAGGAGCCCGGTCCGTACGCCGGGCCGCACGCGGGACCGTACGCGGACCAGCACCGGCACGCCGCGCCGCAGCAGAACCCGTACGCGCAGTAGTCGCCCGGACGCCCTCTAGGCCTGCGCGCGGGGCTCCACCCACAGGGCCTCGCCCACCGCGCACAGGTCGCCGTCGGCGGTGGCCAGGGCCGTGCCCACGCGGTACTTGCGGCCCTCGCTGCCGAGCAGCCAGGCGTACGAGACGAGGCCCGCGCCGACCGGCACCGGGCGCAGCAGACGCGCCGTCAGGGCCGCCGTGACGGCGCCGGCCCGCCGGCCGTCGAGCAGCCGCCCGGCCGCGTTGCCCGGGCAGTCCAGCGCGCCCCACACCAGCTCGGGCGGCAGCAGCCCGTCCGCGTCGCCGAGCGCGGGACCGGGGGTCCAGGCCGCCGCGACCAGCGGGCCGCCGGAGACCCGGCCGCAGTGCAGGCGCAGTCCGGTGTCGGGGGTGCGGTGCAGGCCGCAGCCGAAGCAGTCGACCATCCCGTCCGGGGGCGTCGCGCGGTAGGCGTCGGCCGCCGCCGAGGCCTGCTCCCACGAGGGGGGCCCGGGGGCCTCGACGGCCGGCTCGGCGGGGCTCGCCGCCGCCAGCAGGAGCTCGCCGTCCACCAGGTGGGCGCCGCCGTCGGCGGTCGGGGCCAGCCGGACCGGGGTGCCGGTGGGCACCGGCCGGCGGAAGTCCACCCGTACGGTCTTCGCGGCGGCGCGCGCGGCCAGCACCCCGGCCACGTAGCCGCCGAAGGCCACCCCGGGATATCCGCTGAGGTGCGCCGGAACCGTGATCGTCTCGAAGTCGTTCATGCCGGCCACCCCATCACACACGTCGTCCTCGTCACAGGCCGCGGCCCACCGGCGCCGCAACTATCGCGGGCGCCCGTTCGTCCTCCATCCTGGAGAGACGCGCACCGCGCGCAAGGGCTTCGGAGGTGGCCGGATGGCCGAACAGCCGTGGGGGCAGCCGTATCCGGTCCGCCCGCAGCAGCAGGCGTACGGGCCGCCGTGGCAGCCCGCGCCCGCCGCGCAGTCCGCGATGAGGGCATCGCACACCGACCGGGACCGGACGGTGGACGTGCTCAAGGCCGCGTACGCCGAGGGGCGGCTCTCCCGCGAGGAGTACGGGCAGCGCTTCGACTCCGTGTACAAGGCGCAGACGTACGGACAGCTCGCGCAGCTGGTCGCGGACCTGCCGGCCGGGCCGATGCCGGGCCCGTTCGGTGCCGCGCCGGGGCTGCCCGCCGCGTTCGGGCCGATGCCCGTGCCCATGCCGCTGCCCATGCCCCCGCCCGCGCGCCGGGTCAACGGAATGGCGATCACCTCGCTCGCGCTCGGCGTGCTGAGCCTGCCGACCCTCGGGGCCGCCGGCCTGGGCGCCGTGGCCACCGGCCACGTCGCCAAGGCGCAGATCCGGGCACGGGGCGACGAGGGCACCGGGCTCGCGACGATCGGGCTGGTGCTCGGCTGGCTGTCGGTGGGCGGCTGGGTGCTGCTCTTCCTGCTCGCCGGATTCGGGGCCCTCGACTGAGGTGAGCCGCTCCGGGCGGCGGATCCCGCCGTTCCGGGACCGGGTGGCCGTCACCGGCGGCCAGATAGTATGCGTGGCGGCAAGCGCCGAGGCCGTCCCACACCGTCCTTGAGTGGGTCCGGAGCCGGGCAGTGGATCGCCGAGAACGACGACCGGCCGTCGCGCCGAGCACCGACCAGCAGTAGGGACACCGTCAGTGACAGTCAGTACCGAGGGGTCGGCGGCCCTGCGCCCTGTTCCCCCGAGCGGACCGGCCGCGCACGCCCCCGGCGGCTCGAAGTCCTCGGACGCGGACCAGGTCCGGGCCCCGCGACGCGCCCTGCGCTCCCGCGGCGGGCTCCTGCTGCTGGAAGCCGCAGTGGCGTTCGCCGCGGCGCTGCTCCTCCCGCTGCTGGCACGCGGCTTCAAGCTCAACCCGCTCAACCGGATCGCGCAGGTCAGCGGTCTGGCCGCGATCCAGCTGCGGTTCGCGCTGATCGGGCTGCTGTTCATCGGCGCCGTGGTGCTGGCGATGCGGCTGCGCGGCGGCCGCCACTTCGACCTGGCCACGCGCCTGGCGGCCGCGGCCCTCGCGGGTCTGGCCAGCGGCTTCGTCGCGGCAGGCGCCGTCGTCGCGCTGCTGGGCACGCCGTGGCCGATGTTCGGCCTGAACGGCGACAGCGGCCGCATCGTCGAATGGGCCCACGCCGTCGCGAACGGGCAGCCCTCGGGCTCGCCGGTCTACCCGCCGATGCCGCTCTACACGCTCGGCTACTACGCCGAGTGGTTCCGCGGCGGCAACACCGCGTACGCGTTCAAGGACCTCCAGATCCTGGGCGCCGCCGCCTTCGGCCCGCTCGTCTACCTCGCCTGGCGGATGCTGCTGAGCCCCGTACGGGCGCTGGCCTTCGGCGTCGTGCCCGCGTTCGCGCTGATCGACTCGTACAAGCCGTACAGCCAGACCGTGCTCGTCCTGCTGATCCCGGTGCTGGTCGCGATGGTCGTGGCGCTGCGCCGCAGCGGTGAGGAGGGCTGGCGCCCGCTGTTGCTCAAAGGCGCCGGGTTCGGCGCGGTGCTGGGCGTGCTGTTCCTCACCTACTCGGGCTGGTTCCTGTGGAGCGCCGCCGGCGTGCTGTTCGCCGCCCTGCTGTACTTCCCGTGGAAGACCGGCCGGCTCAAGGGCGCGGCCTTCATGGGCAGCGCCCTGGCGACGTTCCTCGTGGTGGCGGGGCGCTACCTGATGGTCATGCTGAAGGAAGGGCAGACCACCAAGGACTACAACTTCCGCTTCGACAACTTCACCGACCCGGCCTACTACCTGATGTGGCGCACCGACATGCCCGGCAAGGTGGGCGACTGGCCGCCGCCGGGGGAGTTCGGCGGGGTCGGGCTGTTCGCCCTGGTGACCTTCGTGTGTCTGGGCGTCGCGATCTGGCTGGGCCTGCGCAAGCCGCTCGTCGTCACCATCGCCGCGATGTTCATCAGCGCGTGGGTCATGCGCATGTACATCGCCTCGCACATGTACGAGACGCAGACGGTCCAGCTCTACACGCGCACCAACAACCAGCTGCTCTACTGCGGGCTGATCCTGTGCGCGCTGGTGGCGCACCTGGTCTCGCTGAAGCTGGCCGAGCGGCGCACGGCATCCGCGGAGGCGGGGATCCGTACCGGCTTCCCCGGCCGCGAGGGCGCCGTCATCGGTACCCTCTGCGCCCTTCTCCTGCTGCTCGGCACGGTCTCCTCGTCGATGTCCGACCGCTACATGCCGGCGCAGGACGGCACCTACCGGATCCTGCCCTGGGTCTCGCACACCATCCGGCAGCAGAACGGCAAGTGTCCGAAGTTCGCGCCGAAGGGCGAGTGTTCCAAGGACGGCGACCAGAGCTGGCTGAGCTACATCCGATGACCAGAGGGAAGCGATGATCTCCGCACTGACGCGCCTGGCCGACTGGTCGGCCCGGACCCCGAAGCGGCTCTGGGCCATCGCCTTCGCGCTCTTCTTCACGCTCGCGGCCTCCTGGTCCGCCGCCACCCCGCTCGGCGGTTCCCCGGACGAGCACGCCCATTTCATCCGCGCGGCCGCCGTCGCCCGGGGCCAGATCGGCGGCACCGAGGTGATGGTCCCGCACATGGTGGCGGGCATCGAGGGCAAGTTCGCCGAGACCGGGGTGCGGCTCCCCGAGTGGTACAAGCCGCTGCCCAAGCAGCACGAGTGCTACGCCTGGCACGAGGACAGGCCGGCCTCCTGCGCGCCCGCGATCGGCCATTCGGAGAAGACCGTCCAGGTCACGACGGCCGCCGGCCGCTACCACCCGGCGTACTACCTCGTGACCGGCTGGCCGAGCCTGCTCGTCGACGGCCCCAAGGGGCTGTACCTGATGAGGCTGATGTCGGCGGCCCTGTGCTCGGCCCTGCTGGCCAGTGCGGTCGTCACGGCCGCCGAGTGGCGGCGGCGCTCGGTGGCGCTGCTCGGCGTGTTCACCGCGGCCACGCCGATGGCCCTGTACATGGCCGGCATGGTCAACCCCAGCGGCGGTGAGATCGCCGCCGGCATCCTCGTGTGGACGGCCCTGCTGTCGATCCTGATGTCTCCCGATCCGCGGCTGCTGAACCGCCGCCTGGCCAGGGTCGGCATCGGCGGGCTCGTACTGATCAACATCCGCCCCCTGGGGCTGATCTGGTTCTCGGGCGCCGTCTTCTTCGGCCTGCTGCTCGCCCACCGCGGCGTCCTGCGTGCGGTGCTGCGCCGCAAGGCCCTGTGGGTGTGGACCGCACTGCTCGGGCTGGCCACGGCCGGAGCGCTGCTCTGGGCACGGGCGCACCCCGACAACTCGGTGATCAACACGCCCAAGACGCTCACCGCCAGGGAAGCGGCCCGGCAGACCTTCGGCAACACCGAGACGTACGTCCACCAGATGCTCGGCTACTTCGGCTGGCTGGACACCCCGGCGCCCGCCTTCACCTGGCTGGTCTGGCTGGGCGTGATCGCGGTCGTCACCGGGCTGGCGCTGGCGTACGGCCGGGGACGCGAGGCGCTGGCGCTGGTCGGCATGCTCGTGGCCATCGTGGTGGTGCCGGTCGCGGCCCAGGCCTCCCAGGCGGAACAGCTCGGCATGGTCTGGCAGGGCCGCTACCTGCTGCCGTTCGCCGTGGGCCTGCCGCTGATGGCGGTGCTGATCTGCGCGAGCCGGGCGCCCGGGCAGGGGTTCCCGTGGCGCAGGCTCGTCGGTTTCGGCGTCGCGGGGCTGGCGCTCGCGAACGCGGCGGCGTTCTTCTGGGCGCTGCGCCGCTTCGCGGTCGGCGTCAACGGGCCCTGGATACCGTTCTCGGCGCACTGGGCACCGCCCGGCGGCTGGGTGCCGTGGACCGCGCTCTACACCGTGGCGGCGTTCGCACTGGTGCTGCCGGCGCTGGTACGGGACCGGGAGCCCGTCGCGGTGGAGGAGCCCGCACGGCGGGACGGCGACGGCGTCCCGCGCACCGGACGGCACTCGAAGGTGCCCGCGATCGGCTGACGCCGCGGCCGGGGGCGGGGCGTCAGCCCTCGGCCGGGAGGCCCTCGGGCCGTCCGGCCGTCAGGCGCCGATGTCGGCCGTCACCACCGAGGTCGTACGGTCGTCCGCCTCGGCCAGCGGCAGGCCGCCCGGCGCCCACACCGCCGAGCTGCCACAGCCGGTCCACGGGCCAGCCGGGCCGACGTGGTTGGCGACGACGACGTACAGGTTGTGCTCGTCCGCGATCCCGGGGTACACGGTGGCCAGTTCCCGGATGCCGTCGCCCGTTCCGTACAGGGTGCTCGCCAGGTGGACCCGGCAGCCGTCGGCCGCCGCGCTGTCGGTGACCTCCGGGAAGTGGTTGTCGTAGCAGACGCCGAGCGAGAAGCGGATGCCGCCGAGCGTGAAGCGGCCCGGGCGGCCGCCCGCCGCGAACACGCCCTGCTCGTGCCCGTACAGGTGCTGCTTGGCGTACGTGGTCACATGGCGGCCGTCCGCCCCGTAGACCAGGGTCGCGAGGGCGGGCAGCGGGCCGGCCGTGCGCAGTGCGGCGTTGACCGCGACGGCGATGCCGGCGGAGCGCAGCGGATCCAGCCGGGGGTCTTCGGCGTCGGCCAGCCACAGCCCGGGGTCGGCGGCCAGGGCGTCCAACTCGTAACCGGTGAGGGTCAGCTCGGGGAACACGACGAGCTCGGCGCCCTGCGCCCGGGCCTCGGCGGCGAGGGCGGCGCTCCGCTCCGTGTTGGCGGACAGGTCGGCCGGGACGCAGGTGAGCTGCGCTGCTGCGATCTTCACGGCCCCAGCATGCCAGCCCCGTGCCGGGCCCCGGCAGGACCCTCTACGCCGCGGCCCCGGGCCCGCGCAGCAGGGTCAGGAAGGAGCGGAAGGCGGCCGGCATGTCCACGGACTCGGGGGCGAGCAGCCACTGGTACTGGAGGCCGTCCATGACCGCGGTCAGCAGCGGGGCGGCCTGTTCCGGGGTGAGGCCCGACGGCAGCCGGTCGCCGAATTCGGCGCGCAGCACCGCCGCCATCTCGGAGCGCACCTGCGCGTAGCGCTCGGTGAAGAACTCCCGCGCCGGATGCCCGTCCGTGACGCTCTCGCCCAGCAGCGCCGAGAACGTCTGCACGATGCCGGGGCGCATGGCGTTGTACTCCACCAGCGAGGCCAGCAGGTCCAGGCGCCAGGTGCCGGCCGAGGCGCGCGAGCCGCCGCCGGTGTCCCAGCGGTCGCGCTCCTCCAGCACCGCGACCAGCAGCGTCTCCTTGGTCGGGAAGTAGTGCAGCAGCCCCTGCTGGGTCAGGCCGACGCGCTCGGCCACCGCGCCCAGCGACGCACCGCGGTAGCCGCGCTCCGCGATCACCTCGACCGCCGCGCGGACGATGTCGCCGCGCCGCTCCTCGCTCCTGGCCCTGGCCATCGCTCCGGTACCCCTTCCGCTCACGCCGTTCCCGCGCCGGTGGCGGGACCGTACGTACGTTATCCGAATGTCACGAACATATTACGAACCCTACCGCTCTACCGGTATCAGGTCCACGATGGGGGAACCCCCGCGGCACCCGCAACGCCATCACCCGCACGCACCCAACGAGGAGGCACGGCCGTGACCGATGCCGATCAGGTCCGCCACGACGCCGTAGAAGCGGCGCTCGGCAAACTGGACCTCGACACGAAGGCCCGCCTGCTGGCCGGCCAGGACATGTGGTCCCTGCCCGCCGTTCCCGAGATCGGGCTGAAGTCCCTGGTCATGTCCGACGGCCCCATCGGGGTCCGCGGCGTGCGCTGGACCGCCGACGACCCGTCCATCGCCCTGCCCTCCCCGACGGCGCTCGCCGCCGCCTGGGACCCGGCACTCGCCCGCCGCGCCGGACGGCTCCTGGCCCAGGAGGCCCGCCGCAAGGGCGTCCACGTCCTCCTCGCCCCCACCGTCAACCTGCACCGCTCCCCGCTCGGCGGCCGCCACTTCGAGTGCTACTCCGAGGACCCGTACCTGACCGGGGCCATCGGTTCCGGCTACGTGAACGGTGTCCAGGACGGCGGAGTCGGCACCACCGTCAAGCACTTCGTCGGCAACGACGCCGAGACCGACCGGTTCACCGTCGACAGCGTCATCGCCCCGCGCCCCCTGCGCGAGCTGTACCTGGCGCCCTTCGAGGCGATCGTGGCCAACGCCCACCCCTGGGGCATCATGACGGCCTACAACCGGGTCAACGGCACCACGATGACCGAGAACCAGTACCTGGTGAACGAGGTCCTGCGCGGCCAGTGGGGCTTCGACGGGTACAACGTCTCCGACTGGATGGCCGCCCGCTCCACCACCGGCGACATCCTCGGCGGCCTCGACGTCGCGATGCCCGGACCGCAGACCGTTTACGGCCCGGCCCTCGCCGGAGCCGTCCGGGCCGGCGAGGTACCGGAGTCCGCCGTGGACGAGGCCGTGCGCAACGTCCTGCGCCTCGCCGCCCGCGTCGGGATCCTGGAAGGCGCCCCGGCCGCCGTCACCGAGGCCCCGGCCCCGATCGACGGCCAGGCGCTGGCCCGGGAGCTCGCCGCCCGCGGCTTCGTCCTCGTACGCAACGAGAACGGCGCCCTGCCGCTGGACACCGCCCCCGGCCGCACCGTCGCCCTGCTCGGCGCCGCCGCCCGCGACGCCCGCGTCCTCGGCGGCGGCTCGGCCACCGTTTTCCCCGAGCGGATCGTCTCCCCGCTGGACGGGCTGGGCGCCGCCCTCCCGGAAGGGGCCCTGGCCTTCCGCGTCGGAGCCGACCCCTCCGAGGAACTCACCCCCGCCGACAAGGGCTTCGAACTCCGTGCGGTCTGCCGCGACGCCTCCGGCGCGGTCCTCGGCGAGGGCAGCCTGCCGACCGGCCAGGTCCAGTGGATCGGCGACGACCTGCCCGCGGGCGCCTCGTACGGGACCATGGCGAGCATCGAGGTCACCGGTACGTTCGTGCCGCGCGAGAGCGGCGAGCACGCCTTCGGCACCCGCGGACTCGGCGCGTTCGCCCTCGCGGTCGGCGGTGAGGCCCTCTGGGACGGCGTCCAGCCGATGGGCAGCGAGGCCGACCCCTTCGAGGCCTTCTTCGGCGCCCCGAGCGAGCGCGGCCGCGTCGTGCTCACCGAGGGCGAGCCCGTCGAGGTCTCGCTGACCTACCAGGTCCCCGACACCTCGGGGCTGCCCATGCAGGCGATCATGTTCTCGCTGCTCCACCTCGGCCCGCGGCGCGACGCCGACGAGCTGATCGCCGAGGCCGTGGACGCCGCCCGCGCCGCCGACACCGCGGTCGTGGTCGTCGCGACCACCGAGCGCGTGGAGTCCGAGGGCTTCGACCGCAGCGACCTGCGCCTGCCGGGCCGCCAGGACGACCTCGTGCGCGCCGTCGCCGCCGCCAACCCGAACACGGTGGTCGTCGTCAACGCCGGCTCCCCGGTCGAGCTGCCGTGGCGCGAGGAGGTGGCCGCCGTACTCCTGACCTGGTTCCCCGGGCAGGAGGGCGGGGCCGCGCTGGCCGACGTACTCCTCGGGCTCGCCGAGCCGGGCGGGCGCCTGCCCACCACCTGGCCCGCACGGTTCGCCGATGCGCCGGTCACCGAGGTGATCCCGGCCGAGGGGCGCCTGGAGTACACCGAGGGCCTCTTCATCGGCTACCGGGCGTACGAGCGGCAGGGCATCGCCCCCGCCTACCCGTTCGGGCACGGCCTCGGCTACACCGACTGGGCGTACGAGTCCCTTGAGGTCACCGGTGCCACCGCCCGGGTCCGCCTCACCAACACCGGCACCCGGGCCGGCCGCGAGGTCGTCCAGCTCTACGTCGCTCCCGCCGGCACGGAGTCCGACCGCGCGCGGAGCACGGGCGCGGAGCGTCCGGCGAGCTGGCTGGCCGCGTTCGCCGGCGTGGAGGCGGGCCCCGGTGAGAGCGTCGAGGCCGAGATCACCCTGCCCGCCCGGACCTTCGAGGTCTGGGACGAGGAGGCCGGCCGCTGGCAGCGGATCGGCGGCGCCTACGAGGTCCGCGCGAGTCGCGCCCACGGCGACACGCGCCTGACGGCGACCCTGGAGATCTAGCACCTCCGGGGATGGCCGGGAGGTGGCCGGAAATCACCCATGAACCGGACCGGGGGCGGGCCCTGACACCCGCCCCCGGTCCCACGGCCTTCGCGCGTCAGCGCGGCGGCTCGGCCGCCGTCACCTGGCGGTGCGCCAGCTCCGCGAGCCGCGCCTGCCCGTCCTTGCCCGGGTGGAACCAGTCCCAGCGGCTCAACTGCTCGGCGGAGAACGGGTACTGGAACACGGCGCCGCCGTCGTAGCGGCACAGCGCGTCCTTCGCGCAGACCTGGCGCAGCACCTCGTTGTACTCGACCACCCGCGCCCGCACCTGCTCCCGCCGGGCCGTCGCCCCGGTGGCCACCGACAGCGGGTCCGCGAGCATCGACTGACAGATCCCCAGTTTCCAGATCTGCCGCACCATCGGGGCGTCCTTGCCCTGCTCCCACAGCCGCTGGAGGTCCGGCACGCTGGAGACGTACACCTGGGTGGCGGGGGAGGCGGCGCGCAGACCGGCGAGGGCCTTCTCGAACCCGGCCCGGAACTCCGCCACCGGCGTCATCGACGAAGCCGTGGGCCGGCAGGCGTCGTTCGAGCCCACCATCACCGTGACCAGGTCGGGCCTGTGCTCCGCGGCCGAGGCCAGCTGCCCCGTCAGGTCCGCCATCCGGGCACCCGTCACGGCGTAGTTCCAGCTGCGCGCCGGCACCTCGGCCTCGCCGAGCAGCCGTGCCGCGAGCGAGTGGACGGCAGGATCGTTCCCGGTGGCCCAGGAGACCTCCGGACAGTCCGCCAGCACCGAACAGGCGTCGAAACCGCGGGTGATGGAATCGCCGGCGGCGGCCACCGACGCGGGCGCGGTGTTCCAGCGCGGCCCGGCCTGCGCCCCGCGCTCACCCTGCGTGTCCGACCCGCCCGACTGACACCCGCTCAGCACCCCGGCCAGGAGGACCGCCGACGCGCCCGCCCCCGCCAGGGTCCGGCGCCGGGACGTGCGCGCGCGGCGTCGCATGGCGGTGGTGCGCATCGGGTGGTTCCCTCCTCGTCGCCCCAGGTCCCCCGGGGGCGTCCTGCTGAGTGAATGCTCTGCGTTTGGCAGCCTCGGACCGACCGTACGTCACACCATGACCCCTGGCGCACGGTAGCTTTTTCCCGTGGCGTTTCGGCCGCAGGTCCCGTAGCGCATTGTCAAATAATTTCCGTTACATTACATCACGTCACATACTGTCCGTTTTCTGGAGTTTATTCCCGACCTCGTCCCACACTGGAGGTCCCGGTGACGACACGTGGAGTTCTGTACGTGCATTCCGCTCCGCGCGCGCTCTGCCCGCACGTGGAATGGGCTGTTGCGGGGGTGCTCGGGGTGCGGGTGAACCTCGACTGGATCAGGCAGCCCGCCTCCCCAGGCACCTGGAGAGCCGAGTTCTCGTGGCAGGCCGAAGCCGGCACCGCGTCGAAGCTGGCGTCCGCGCTGAGGGGCTGGCACCTGCTGCGCTTCGAGGTGACCGCGGAACCCTGCGCCACCGCCGAGGGCGAGCGCTACAGCTCCACCCCGGAGCTCGGCATCTTCCATGCCGTCACCGGCATGCACGGCGACATCCTGATCCCCGAGGACCGGCTGCGCGCCGCCCTCGCCCGGTCCGCGGACGGCGAGAGCGACCTGGAGGAGGAGATCGCCAAACTGCTCGGCAAGCCCTGGGACGACGAGCTGGAGCCCTTCCGCTACGCGGGCGAGGGCGCCCCGGTCCGCTGGCTGCACCAGGTCGTCTGAGGGCCGGGCCCCACGGAGCCCGGGCATGCGAAAGGGCCCGCCCGGCGAGTGCCGGGCGGGCCCTTTCGCACGTACTGCCCCGCGGACTAAACGGTCCGGAAGGCGAGGGTCACGTTGTGACCGCCGAAGCCGAACGAGTTGTTGATCGCGGAGATCGGGCCGTCGGCCGGCAGCTTGCGCGGCTCGCCGACGACGATGTCCGCGTCGATGTCCTCGTCGAGCTCGTCGACGTTGATGGTCGCCGGGGCGATGCGGTGGTACAGCGCGAGCACGGTCGCGACGGTCTCGATACCGCCGGCGCCGCCCAGCAGGTGACCGGTCATCGACTTGGTGGCGGAGATCGCGATGTGGTCGAGGTCGTCGCCCAGGACCTTGCGCAGGGCCTTCAGCTCCGCCGTGTCACCCTGCGGGGTCGACGTGGCGTGCGCGTTCAGGTGGACCAGCTCGGCCGGGTCCAGACCCGTGTTGTCCAGCAGGTTCTGCACGGCGGCCGCGACACCGCGGCCGGTCGGCTCCGGCTGCGCGATGTGGTGGCTGTCCGCGGACAGGCCCTGGCCCAGCACCTCGCAGTAGACCCGGGCGCCGCGCGCGGCGGCGTGCTCGGCGGACTCCAGGATGACGACGCCCGCGCCCTCGCCGAGGACGAAGCCGTCGCGGGCCTTGTCGTACGGGCGGGAGGCCTGCTGCGGGTTCTCGTTGTTCTTGGACATCGCCATCATGTTGGCGAAGGCGGCGATCGGCAGCGGGTGGATCGCCGCCTCGGTGCCGCCCGCGACGACGACGTCGGCGCGGCCGGTGCGGATCATCTCCACGGCGTAGCCGATGGCCTCGGCGCCCGAGGCGCACGCGCTGACCGGGGTGTGCACGCCCGCCTGGGCGTTGACCTCCAGGCCGACGTTGGCCGACGGGCCGTTCGGCATGAGCATGGGGACGGTGTGCGGGGAGACCCGGCGCACACCCTTTTCCTTCAGTACGTCGTACTGGTCGAGCAGGGTGGTGACGCCGCCGATACCGGAGGCGATCACGGTGCCCAGGCGTTCGGGCACGATGGCTGCGTCCTCGCCCGCCGGGGCGGTGTAGCCGGCATCGGCCCACGCCTCACGTGCGGCGATGACGGCGAACTGGGCCGAGCGGTCCAGCTTGCGGGCCATCGGGCGGGGCAGGACCTCGGAGGGGTCCACAGCGGCCGGGGCGGCGATACGAACCGGGAGTTCGGCGAAGCGCTCGCCCTCAAGGGGCTTGACGCCGGAACGACCGGCGAGCAGACCTTCCCAGGTCGAAGCGCTGTCGCCACCCAGCGGAGTGGTTGCGCCGATACCGGTGACGACCACGGTGCGATTGGTCGGGCTCACAGGAATTCTTTCTCCACGTCTCAGAGGGTGCTGAATTGTCACGGCGCCACCGCCGGGTGGCGACAAACGCTCGTCAGGCTCAGGCCTGGTTGTTCAGGATGTAGTCCGCGGCGTCGCCGACCGTCTTGAGGTTCTTGACGTCCTCGTCCGGGATCTTGACGTCGAAGCGCTCTTCGGCGGCGACGACGACCTCGACCATGGAGAGCGAGTCGACGTCCAGGTCGTCGGTGAACGACTTCCCGGCCTCGACGTCCTCGACGGGGATGCCGGCGATCTCGTTGACGATCTCCGCGAGACCCTCGATGATCTCTTCCTGCGTGGCGGCCATGTGGCGCTCCTTCTATAGCTAACTGGGGTGAAGCGGGGCGGGATGTGGATCCCGGACCCTAGGGGAGGGTAACGACCGTCGCGGCGTAGACGAGCCCCGCCCCGAAGCCGATGACGAGCGCGGTGTCGCCGCTCTTCGCCGCTCCGGTCGCCAGGAGCCGCTCCATGGCGAGCGGGATCGAGGCGGCCGACGTGTTGCCGGTGGTTTCCACGTCACGGGCGACCGTGACGTGTTCCGGCAGCTTCAGAGTCTTCACCATCGAGTCGATGATCCGCATGTTTGCCTGGTGCGGGATGAAGACGTCCAGGTCCTCGGCGGTGATCCCGGCCGCGTCGAGCGCCTGCTGGGCCACCTTGGCCATCTCGAAGACGGCCCAGCGGAAGACCGCCTGACCCTCCTGCGTGATGGCCGGAAACTTCTGGTCGCTGTCCGTGCTGCGGTACTCGTCCCACGGCACGGTCTGCTTGATCGTCTCGGACTTGTCGCCCTCCGAACCCCACACGGTGGGGCCTATGGCGGGCTCGTCCGAGGGGCCGACGACCACGGCGCCGGCGCCGTCGCCGAACAGGAAGGCCGTCGCGCGGTCCTCCAGGTCGGTCAGGTCCGACAGCCGCTCCACGCCGATGACGAGGACGTACTGGGCCGAGCCCTCGATGACGAGGCCCTTGGCCAGCGTCAGACCGTAGCCGAACCCGGCGCAGCCCGCGGAGATGTCGAACGCGGCGGGCTTGACCGCGCCGATGCGGTGCGCGATCTCCGTCGCGACGGCCGGGGTCTGCTTGAAGTGCGAGACCGTCGAGACGATCACGGCGCCGATCTGCTCGGGCGCGACACCGGCATCGGCCAGCGCCTTGCCCGAGGCCTCCACCGACATCGCGGCGACGGTCTCCTGGGGCGAGGCCCAGTGCCGGGTCGCGATGCCGGAGCGGGAGCGGATCCACTCGTCGGACGAGTCGATCGTCTCCAGGATGACCTCGTTGGAGACCACGCGGGTCGGGCGGTAGCCGCCTACGCCGAGGATGCGGGCGTACGGGGAGCCCTTGGCAGGCTTGATCTTCGACATGCTGTGTGGGCTCCTTCTCTCAGACCGCGTGCTCGGCGAGGAGCGCGGCGGCCTTTTCGAGATCATCCGGGGTCTTCAGGGCCACGGTCGGCACGCCCTTGAGCGCGCGCTTGGCCAGACCCGTCAGAGTGCCACCCGGGCTGAGCTCGATGATCCCGGTGACACCCAGCTCGCCGAACGTCTCCATGCACAGGTCCCAGCGGACCGGGTTCGCGACCTGGCCGACCAGGCGGGCGACGACGTCGGCGCCCGTGGTGACGACGCGGCCGTCCTTGTTCGAGACGTACTTCAGCTCCGGGTCGGCCGGGGCGAGGGCCTGCGCGGCCTTCTCCAGCGTGGCGACCGCGGGAGCCATGTGGTGCGTGTGGAAGGCGCCCGCGACCTTGAGGGCGACGACCTTCATGGAGCCCTCGGGCTTCTCGGCCACCAGGGCCTCGATCTGCTCCATCGTTCCTGCGGCGACGATCTGGCCCGCGCCGTTGATGTTCGCCGGGGTCAGACCCAGCTTCTCCAGATGCGCGAGGACGACCGCCTGGTCGCCCCCGAGCACCGCGGCCATGCCCGTCTCGGTGACGGCGGCGGCCTCGGCCATCGCCAGACCGCGGGTCCGTACGAACGACAGCGCGTCCGCGTCGGACAGCACGCCGGCGTACGCGGCGGCGGTGATCTCGCCGACGCTGTGGCCCGCCACGGCGCCGAAGGCCGTGGGAGCGCCCAGGGCGGAGGCGGACAGGAGACCGGCGGCCACCAGCAGCGGCTGCGCCACCGCCGTGTCGCGGATCTCGTCCGCGTCCGCCTTCGTGCCGTAGTGGGCAAGGTCGAGCCCGATGGCGTCCGACCAGGCGGCGACGCGGTCAGCGGCGCCGGGGAGGTCGAGCCAGGGAGTCAGGAAGCCGGGCGTCTGTGCGCCTTGGCCGGGAGCGACGAGTACGAGCACCCTCACACTCTCTCTTGCGGACGGTCCCCGCCGCCCGTGGGGACAGGGACGAAGAACCGTCGGGGTAATTGTTGATGTCCGACAAAAGTCTAGGACTGCTGATCGCCGTCGGCCAGACGCCCGAGGATCAAGGCGATCCGCAGAGTGAACGCGGATCGGACATCGGAGGGCGACCAGCCGGTGACGTCGGTCACACGTCGCAGCCGGTAGCGCACCGTGTTCGGGTGCACGAACAACATCCGTGCCGCACCCTCCAGGCTGCTCGCCTGCTCCAGATAGACGCTCAGCGTCTCCAGCAACGCCGACCCCGCCTCTTCCAGCGGTCTGTAGATCTCCTCCACCAGCTGCTCCCGGGCGGAGGGATCCGACGCGATCGCGCGCTCGGGCAGGAGATCGTCCGCGAGCACCGGCCGCGGTGCGTCCTGCCAGGCCGTACAGGCCTTCAGCCCGGCCGCCGCCGCCTGCGCCGACTTGGTCGCGTTCAGCAGATCCGGAACCACCGGACCGGCCACCACCGGACCCGCCGCGAACGGCCCGATCAGCGACTTCGCCACCTGGATCGGGTTGTCGCTGCCGCCCGCGATCACGACGAGGCGGTCCCCGAGCACGCCCGTCAGGACCTGGAGCTTGTGGTGCCGGGCCGCCCGCCGGATCGCCTCCACCGTCAGCTCGCTGTCGCCCTCCGGTGCGGTGCCGAGCACCACGCACACGTGCTCCGGCGAATTCCAGCCAAGTGCGGCGGCCCGTGACAGCGCGCCCTCGTCGGCCTCGCCCGACAGCACCGCGTTCACGACGAGGGACTCCAGCCGGGCGTCCCACGCCCCGCGCGCCTCGGCGGCCTGCGCGTACACCTGGGCCGTCGCGAACGCGATCTCCCGGGCGTACACCAGCAGCGCCTCGCGCAGGATCGACTCGTCGCCCGGAGCCGCGACCTCCTCGATCGCGGTCTCCATGACCTCGATCGTGGTGCGGACCATCTCCACGGTCTGGCGCAGGGTGATCGCCCGGGTCAGCTCCCGCGGAGCCGTCCCGAAGACGTCCGTCGAGATCGCCTGCGGAGTCTCCGGGTGCCGGAACCACTCCGTGAACGCGGCGATGCCGGCCTGCGCGACCAGGCCGATCCAGGACCGGTTCTCCGGGGGCATCGCCCGGTACCACGGCAGGGTCTCGTCCATGCGCGCGATCGCGTTCGCGGCGAGCCGGCCGGAGGACTTCTCCAGCCGGCGCAGCGTCGCGGCGTGCGGATGGGCGGGAGCGGGATGCGCGGGGGAATGCTCACGTTCGGGTTGGGGCACGGGACAAGACTGCCTTATCGGGGCGGCGGCGCGGAGTCCGGTCCCGCGGCGGCATTCCACCGGGGGGCTACGGTGACTTCCATGATTGACGTACGCCGCGGGGCCGACCGGTACGCAGGCGGGGATCCGGACGCCGGGATCACCACCGCGCACGCCTTCTCCTTCGGCGCCCACTACGATCCGGACAACCTGCGCTTCGGCCCGGTCCTGGCCTGCAACGAGGAGGGTCTGGCCCCGGGCGCGGGCTTCGACGAGCATCCGCACAGCCACACCGAGATCGTGACCTGGGTCGTCGAGGGCGAACTCACGCACAAGGGCAGCACCGGCGAGAGCACGGTGGTCCGGCACGGCGACGTGCAGCACCTGGCCGCCGGAGCCGGCGCCCGCCACATCGAGCGCAACGACGGCGCGGTGCCGCTGCGCTTCGTGCAGACCTGGCTCGCGCCGCTGGCCGCCGGCGGGGAGCCCTCGTACACGCTGGTCCGGCAGATCGCCGAAGGCACCCCGTACGAGATCCCCGCGGCCGGCGCCGTCCTGCACGTGCGCCGGCCCGGGGCGGGCGAGCGGATCGCCGTACCGGCGGCGGAGCGGGTCTACCTGCACGTCGTGCGCGGGGACCTGCGCCTGGACGGGGAGGAGCTCGGTCCCGGGGACGCGGCGCGGATCACCGGCGAACAGGGCCTGGAGATCGTCGCCGGGTCCCCGGGCGAGCTGCTGATCTGGGAGCTGCCGTAGGGGGCGTCTCGTCGACCGGGCCGGCTCAGCGGGCGGCGGAGGCGAGCTCGGCGAGGACCGCGTCGGTGAACGGGGGCCAGGCCTCCACGGCCCACGGGCCGAAGGCGCGGTCGGCCAGCGCCACGCACGCGGCGCGGGCGTCCGGGTCCACCCACAGGAAGGTGCCGGCCTGCCCGAAGTGCCCGAACGTACGCGGCGAAGAGGCGGCGCCCGTCCAGTGCGGGGCCTTGCCGTCGCGGATCTCCACGCCGAGCCCCCAGTCGTTCGGGGACTGGATCCCGTACCCCGGGAGCACCCCCTTGAGCCCCGGGTGGACGACCGAGGTGGCCTCCGCGACCGTGCGCACGTCCAGCAGCCGCGGCGCCTGGAGCTCGGCGGCGAAGCGGACGAGGTCGGAGACCGTCGAGACCCCGTCCTTGGCGGGCGAGCCGTCCAGCGTGGTCGACGCCATGCCGAGCGGCTCGAACACCGCCTGGTGCACGTACTCCGCGAACGGGATGCCCGTCGCCTTCGTGATGTGGTCGCCGAGCACCTCGAAACCGGCGTTCGAGTACAGCCGGCGCGTACCCGGCGCGGCCATCGCGCGGTGCTCGTCGAAGGCCAGCCCGCTGGTGTGCGCGAGCAGGTGACGGACCGTCGAGCCCTCGGGGCCGGCCGGCTCGTCCAGCTCGATCGCCCCCTCCTCGTACGCGACGAGCGCGGCGTACGCGGCGAGCGGTTTGGTCACCGAGGCCAGTGCGAAGCGGTGGTCCAGGGGGCCGTGGGAGCCGGCCAGGCTCCCGTCGGCGCGCACCACGGCCGCCGCGGCGGTCGGTACCGGCCAGTTTTCGATGGTCCGCAGGCTCTGCAGGGTCTCCACGCTCTCCATGCGGCCGAGCCTACTTGCTTGGAGTGCACTCCAAGGTTTTAGCGTGGTCGTCATGAGCCTGACGGAGACGCGGTACACGATCAGCGAAGTCGAGGCCCGGACCGGTCTGACCCAGCACACGCTGCGCTGGTACGAGCGGATCGGCCTGATGCCGCACGTGGACCGCTCCCACTCGGGACAGCGCCGGTTCAGCGACAAGGACCTCCACTGGCTGGCCTTCGTGGGCAAGCTGCGCGCCACCGGGATGTCGGTGGCCGACATGGTCCGCTACGCCGAACTCGTGCGCGAGGGCGAGCACACCGTCGACCAGCGGCGCGAACTGCTGGAGCAGACGCGGCGCGAGGTGCGTGCGCGGATCACGGAGCTGAACGACGCGCTCGCCGTACTGGACTTCAAGATCGACATGTATGCCAAGGGCACGACCGCGGGGAAGGCGACACGACCATGACGCAGAACACCACCATCGAGCAGGTCGAACTCGGCAAGGGGGGCCCGCTGGTGGGCGTCCAGGGCCTCGGCTGCATGGGCATGAGCGAGTTCTACGGGGAGACCGACGAGGCGCGGGCCCGCGACACCCTGGAAGCGGCCCTCGCCACCGGGGTCACCCTCTTCGACACCGCGGACAGCTACGGGCGCGGAGCCAACGAGAAGTTCATCGCGCCGTTCGTGGCCGAGCACCGGGACGAGATCACCCTCGCCACCAAGTTCGGCATCGAGCGCACCGACGACCCGCAGCACCGCGGGATCCGCAACGACCGCGCGTACATCCGCCGGGCCGTGGAGGACAGCCTGCGCCGGCTCGGTACCGATGTGATCGACCTCTATTACATGCACCGGCGCCACCCGGACGTGCCGTTCGCCGAGTCGGTGGGCACGATGGCCGAGCTGGTGCAGGAGGGCAAGGTGCGCCACCTGGGGCTCAGCGAGGTCACCGGCACCGAGCTGCGCGAGGCGTACGAGGTGCACCCGATCGCGGCGCTCCAGTCGGAGTGGTCGCTGTTCAGCCGGGACGTGGAGAACACCGCGGTGGGCGCGGCGGCGGAGCTGGGCGTGGCCTTCGTGCCGTACTCCCCGCTCGGGCGCGGCTTCCTGACCGGCTCCTTCGCGGACGCCTCGGCCGATCTGTCGGCGGCGGACTTCCGCCGCTTCCAGCCCCGGTTCACCGGTGACAACGCCAAGGCCAACGCGGCGCTGCTGGTGCCGGTGCGGGAGATCGCGCAGGCGCACGGGGCGACCCCGGCGCAGATCGCGCTGGCCTGGGTGCAGCAGCGGGCGCAGGTGCACGGGCTGACGGTCGTCCCGATCCCGGGCACCCGCAAGACCAGCCGGCTCGCGGAGAACACCGCCGCGACCCGGATCACGCTGACGCCGGCGGAGCTCGCACTGCTGGAGCCGATCGCCGGGCAGGTCGCGGGCGATCGCTACCCGGACATGACCTGGACGTCCGCGGGCCGCGAGGGCTGATCCGCCCCGGGGCCGCGGCCACCGCCGGGGGGCCTCCCGGCGGTGGCCGCACCCGTCGGGCGCCGGGCCTCAGGCCTCGGCGGCGAAGCGGTCGCGCAGCGCGGAGTACTCCGCGTCCGTGAGCAGTCCCGCGCTGTACAACTCGCCCAGGTGGTGCAGGCGTTCGTCCGTACGGGCCGCAGGGACCGAGGCCACCGGGGCGCGGCCGCGCAGGGCGGCGAGGACGGCCGCCGCGAACGGCAGCGACTCGTGCACCGACCCGTACCCGACGGCGAACACCGCGGTCGCCAGGTCGTGGTCGGGCCGCGGATCGGCCGCCTCGTCCCGCAGCAGCAGCCGCAGGTGGCCGCCCGGGTGCTCCGGGGAGCTCCACTCGACCCCGGTCAGCGCGGTCAGCGGGTAGCGCTGGTCGCCCGCCTTCCACTTGGTGCCCGTGGCCCCCGTGCGCGACCAGTGGAAGGTGACGGCCGAGCCGTCGAACCCGAGCCGCGCGTCGTACGCCTTCAGCCGCAGCGGCGGCTCCGGAACCCGGACCAGGAAGCGCTCCGCGGGCTCGGCGGCCTCCGGGCCCAGCCGGGCCCGTACGGCGTCCGCGAACTCGGCGGCCTGCCCGGCCCGGTCGGCCGGCAGTACCAGCCGGTACGGATCGCAGACCTCGCGCAGCTGCCCGGCGGCGGCCTCCAGCAGCGGATCCGCGCCCGCCCGCGGCACGGCGCGCAGGACCACCGCGTCCCGTCTCCCCCCGGATCCGGCCGCGCTCACGCTCACCCCCGCCAACGCCTCGAAGGGGATGCGCCGCTCTCCGAGGGCGTGCAGGAGTCTCGGCGTCCTCGGCGTGCGTATCCCCCGTGCGAAGCGGATGAGCACCGAGTCCGAGTCGAACTCCCAGACGGCATGATTTCCGGCCAGTACGTCACCCATGCGGCACATGGTAAAGGGACGCACCCCTGTGCGTCCCCCTCGGTACGAAGCCCGTTTTCCAGGGCTCTACACGTGTCAGTCCCCGTCTGTCCCGGAAATTCCACGTCGGCAGGCATCGTCGCCGGTCGCGCACGTGACGGAACCGAACGCACCGGTTCCGATTTTGGCGAAGTTGTCCAGGGATCCGGTACCTGGCTCGAAGTAGCCGGTGTGGAGCTTGGCCCCGGCAGAGGAAAGCAGCCGCGACCCG
Source organism: Streptomyces sp. NPDC002181 (assembly GCF_042890485.1). Taxonomy (NCBI): domain Bacteria; kingdom Bacillati; phylum Actinomycetota; class Actinomycetes; order Kitasatosporales; family Streptomycetaceae; genus Streptomyces; species Streptomyces sp. NPDC002181. The sequence continues at coordinate 536,289 of NZ_JBIASC010000004.1, forward strand.
AAGTCCGGAGACACCGGATCCGCCCCGTGGCCGACCCCGCCGACCTCCAGGTGCGGTACGTCCGCGATCCAGTCCCCGGAGTCCCGCGTGGCCCACACCCGGGCCGAGGTGTGCAGGTCGGCCGCGGATCCCGCGCGCATGCCCGGGCTGCCCGCCACCACCAGGTCCGTCACCGACTCCGGCAGCGCGTGCGCGGCGACCCCGCACACCACCGAGCCGTAGCTGTGGCAGAACAGCGCCACGCTCGCGTCCCCGGGCAGCCCCGCAGTCAGGGACTCCAGCCGTACGGCCCCGTCCACCGCCATCCGGCCGGTGGCCGCGTCCATGCCGACCCCGGTCGGCGCGGTGTAGCCGGCCCAGGCGATGACCGCGGTCCGGCTGCCCGGAGCCTGCGCGCGCTGGGCCTCGTACAGCGACTGCGCCATGCCGACGGGGGCGATGAGGCGGCGCTGGGTGCGTTCGAACGTGAGCACGTCGGTGTCGACTCCGGGGACGATCACCGAGATCCGGCCCGCCCGGTCGAGGTCGCCGAAGACCTCGGCGACGCGCCCGCCGCCGGTCGGGTCGAAGGCGAGGATCTGCCGTCCCGGATCGGCCAGGGACTCGAAGCGGTGGGCGCGACGGCCCGCCGTGGTGCGGTCCGCCGGGGTCAGGCTGACGTCCCGGCTGCGGGCCTCCTCCGTCCGCTGCGCCAGTTCCAGGCCGCGCAGGTTGGCCCGGTAGCGCAGGGTGGCGGGAGCCCCGTCGAGGTTGCCGACGACCAGGGGGTACCCCTCGGCGAGCCGGGCCCGCTGGGCTCCGTCGAGGCCGGCGAAGAACCGGGCCACCGTCCGTACGGGAGCGTCGGCGGCCGGCACCGGGCGCCCGTCGATCCGGGCCGAGGCCCAGGAGGCGAGGGCGGCGGTACGCAGCGTGGTCCCGGCGTCGGGGCGGTGCACCGCGGTCCAGCCGGTGGTCGCCAGCATGATGAAGACCACCGCCAGCGCGAGCAGGGTGCGCAGGGCGGCGGGGCGCGGGTCGGCGCCGATGGCGGTGGAGGGGGCGAGGCCGGGCAGGTTCACTGGGACCAGCGTAGGAGACCGGATCCGGTCACGACGGCCAGGGTGACCGGGTTCACGGCCGACCGTGCGCCCCTCGTGCGGGTGTTCAGTGCCAGTGCGCGGCGAGCGCCGGGCCGATCTGGTCAAGGCAGGCCTCGGTCATCCGCCGGATCGAGGCCACGCTGGCGTCCCCTCCCCGGCCCCACAGCCGCCCGGTGACCCTCATCACGCCGGAGACCGCGGCGACCGCCACCCGGGGCCGGGGGTCCGCGTCCACGTCCAGCCCCTCGCGCTCCGCGATCAGCCGGGCGATCCGCTCCTCCAGCTCCGTGGAGCGGCGCAGGTGCACGGCGAGCAGCGCCGGGGTCGACTCGATGAGCTGGTAGGTACGCATGTAGAGGTCCACCGGGACCACGTCGGAGAGGGCCTCGTCGAGGGTGTCCCAGGCGTCGAGCACCGCCCGGCGCAGGGCTTCGAGCGGGGCCTCGGCGGGCGGGCGGGCCCGCAGCGCGGCCACGACGTGCGACTCCACGAGGTCCTGGACGGCGAAGGCGACCTCCTCCTTGTTGGCGAAGTACCGGAAGAAGGTGCGCTGGGAGACGTCCACGGCGTCGGTGATCTCGTCGACGGTGGTCCGCTCGTACCCCTGCGCGACGAAGAGGAGGAGGGCGGCGCGCAGCAGCGCGTCCCGGGTGCGCCGCTTCTTGCGTTCGCGCAGCCCGGGCGCCGGTACCGGCACCGGCCGCTCGTCGGTCATCACCGAGGGGTGTCCTTTCCGCGGGCAGCGCCCGCCGAATCTGACTCTGAGTGAGCGGTCAGGGTACCTGTGACGGACCTGACAGCCACTGCCTCGTTAAGCCGTTTGTGAAGTGTCAGCCGCTGTCGGTTCCAGTCGGCCGCCGTCACCGGCGCGGTCGCACCGCCGCCGTCGGCAACCCGTTCGGGGGACGACCGGGCACGACCGCCGGGCCCGCCCGACGGCTCCGCCCCCCGCGCCCACGCGTCAACCGCGGACGCGCGGCAGCCCCGCCCGACGGTTCCGGCGGGGCTGTCGCCTATCAGGGTGGACCACCCCCGGGCCCCTTCCGCCCGACCGTCCTCGCAGGTCAGCGTGGTGCCCGAGGCGCTCAGGAACCGTCCGGGGCGCCGTAGTCCACAAGGAGTTGACCCGTCATGCGCACGAGTTCACCCGCACGGTCCACCACCGTCCTGGCCGCGACCGTCCTGGCCCTCGCCGCCCTCATCCCGAGTACGGCGAGCGCCGCACACGCCGCCGGTCCGCCGCCGGGCAAGGCGCCCGCCTGCGCCACCGGCCAGCTGTGCCTGTGGGCGAAGCCGGAGTTCAAGGGCACCCGGCACGCCCACGAGCTGAGCACCGTGGACATCAACAGCTGTACGGCGCTGCCCGCCGGGACCAGCGCCCAGTCCCTGATCAACCGCATCGGACGGCCGGTGACCACCTACCAGTCGGCCGAGTGCGCGGAGACCGGCGAATTCCAGACCTATCCCGGAGACGGGGTCCGGCTGCCCGAATCCCTCTACCTGGTCCGGGCCTTCAAGGTGTGGGAGCGCTAGCGGCGACGGGGGCCGTCCCGGGCACCGGGGCCGGTACGCCGGCCCCGGCATCCGGGGCGGCCTCCCCGCCGAGCCGCCCGATCTCGGCGCGCAGCGCCCGTACCTCCGCGGCCAGTTCGGCGATCGCGGCGGTCTGCGCGCGTTCCACCTGGTCGTCGCGCTCGAACCGGGAGATGAACCAGGCCGCGATGTTGGCGGTCACCACACCCAGCAGAGCGATCCCCGACAGCATCAGCCCCACGGCGATGACCCGTCCGAGCCCCGTCGTGGGGGAGTGGTCCCCGTACCCGACGGTCGTCATCGTGGTGAAGCTCCACCACACGGCGTCGCCCAGGTTCTTGATGTTCCCCCTCGGGGCGTCGCGTTCCACGCTCAGCACGGCGAGGGAGCCGAACATCAGCAGCCCGACCACCGCCCCCGCCACGTACGTGGTCAGCCGGATCTGCGGGGCCATCCGGGCCCGCCGGCCCACCAGCAGCAGCGTGGAGACCAGCCGCAGCAGCCGCAGCGGCTGGAACATCGGCAGCAGCACCGCGCCGAGGTCCAGCCAGTGGGTCCGCACGAACGCCTTCTTCGCCGTCGACAGGCCCAGCCGCATCAGGTAATCGGCGGCGAAGGCCCCCCACACCACCCACTCGGTGACCGAGCACGCCCGGTGCACGGACGCGTCCGCGTCGGGCACGACGATCGGCACGGCGTAGGCGACGGCGAAGGCGATGGCGAGCACGAGCAGCGGGGTCTGGCTCCGCCGCTCCCACCGCAGCTGGCGGGAGGGTTCCTTCATACGGAGCATCGTAAGGAACGGGTAAAGCGAAGCGGGTCCCCGGCAGTGCCGGGGACCCGCTCTCAGCGCTCTTCCGTGGAGCTCTACGCGTCGCCGGAGCCCTACGCGTCGCCGCCCGCGGCGCCCGGGTCGGCCGCCGCCACGTCCAGCAGCCGGTACCGGTCCACCGCCTGCTTCAGCGCGGAACGGTCGATCTTGCCCTCCTTGGCCAGCTCGGTCAGCACCGCCAGCACCACCGACTGCGCGTCGATGTGGAAGAAGCGCCGGGCCGCGCCGCGCGTGTCCGCGAAGCCGAAGCCGTCCGCGCCCAGCGAGGTGTACGCACCGGGCACCCACCGCGAGATCTGGTCCGGGACGGACCGCATCCAGTCCGAGACCGCCACGAACGGCCCCTCGGCACCCGACAGCTTCCGGGTCACGTACGGGACGCGCTGCTCCTCCTCCGGGTGGAGCAGGTTGTGCTCCTCCACCGCGACGGCCTCGCGGCGCAGCTCGTTCCAGGAGGTCGCCGACCAGACGTCCGCCCGGACGTTCCACTCCTCGGCCAGGATCCGCTGGGCCTCCAGCGCCCACGGCACCGCCACGCCCGAGGCCATGATCTGCGCCCCGATGGAGCCCGCGGAGCCCGCGGACACCCGGTGGATGCCCTTGAGGATGCCCTCCGCGTCGACGCCCGCCGGCTCGGCCGGGTGCTGGATCGGCTCGTTGTAGACGGTCAGGTAGTAGAAGACGTCCTCGGCCTCGGGGCCGTACATGCGGCGCAGGCCGTCCTGGACGATGTGGGCGATCTCGTACCCGTACGCCGGGTCGTAGGCCACACAGCCCGGGTTCGTCGAGGCCAGCAGCTGGGAGTGACCGTCGGCGTGCTGGAGACCCTCACCCGTCAGGGTGGTCCGGCCGGCGGTCGCGCCCAGGACGAAACCGCGCGCCAGCTGGTCGGCCATCTGCCAGAACTGGTCACCCGTGCGCTGGAAACCGAACATCGAGTAGAAGACGTAGACCGGGATGAGCGGCTCGCCGTGCGTCGCGTACGCCGAACCCGCGGCGATCAGCGAGGCCGTGCAGCCCGCCTCCGAGATGCCGTCGTGCAGCATCTGGCCGGTCGGGGACTCCTTGTACGCGAGCAGCAGGTCGCGGTCGACCGCCTCGTACTGCTGGCCCAGCGGGTTGTAGATCTTGGCGCTCGGGAAGAACGCGTCCATGCCGAACGTGCGGTACTCGTCCGGGGCGATCAGCACGAACCGCTTGCCGATCTCCTTGTCCCGCATCAGGTCCTTCAGGATGCGCACGAAGGCCATCGTCGTGGCGATCGACTGCTGTCCCGAGCCCTTCTTGGCGGCCGCGTACGCCTTCTCGTCCGGCAGCTGCAGCGGCTTCGCGCGCACCACGCGGGTCGGCACGTAGCCGCCCAGCGAGCTGCGCCGGTCGTGCATGTACTGGATCTCCGGCGAGCCCTTGCCCGGGTGGTAGTACGGCGGGGCGCCGCCCTCCAGCTGCGCGTCCGTGATCGGGATGTGCAGGCGGTCGCGGAAGCGCTTGAGGTCGTCGACCGTCAGCTTCTTCATCTGGTGCGTCGCGTTGCGGCCCTCGAAGTTCGGGCCCAGCGTCCAGCCCTTGACCGTCTGCGCGAGGATCACCGTCGGCTGGCCCTTGTGCGCCTTGGCCGCCGCGTACGCCGCGTAGATCTTCTTGTGGTCGTGGCCGCCGCGGCCCAGGTGCAGCAGCTGCTGGTCGCTCATGTTCTCGACCATCGCCCGCAGCCGCTGGTCGTCGCCGAAGAAGTGGTCGCGGATGTACGCGCCGGTCTCGGTCGCGTACGTCTGGAACTGGCCGTCCGGCGTCGAGTTCATCCTGTTGACCAGGATGCCGTCGCGGTCCTGCGCCAGCAGCGGGTCCCAGGAGCGGTCCCAGATCAGCTTGATGACGTTCCAGCCGGCGCCGCGGAACTGCGACTCCAACTCCTGGATGATCTTGCCGTTGCCGCGCACCGGGCCGTCGAGCCGCTGGAGGTTGCAGTTCACGACGAAGGTCAGGTTGTCCAAGCCCTCGCGGGCGGCGATCGACAGCTGGCCGAGCGACTCCGGCTCGTCCATCTCGCCGTCGCCGAGATACGCCCAAACGTGTGACTTCGAGGTGTCGGCGATCCCGCGCGCCTCCATGTACCGGTTCATCCGGGCCTGGTAGATCGCGCCGAGCGGGCCGAGGCCCATCGAGACCGTCGGGAACTCCCAGAAGTCCGGCATCAGCCGCGGGTGCGGGTAGCTGGACAGCCCGTACGGGGCCTTCGACTTCTCCTGCCGGAACGCGTCGAGCTGCTGCTCGGAGAGCCGGTCCAGGAGGTAGGCGCGGGCGTAGATGCCGGGGGAGGCGTGGCCCTGGAAGAAGATCTGGTCGCCGCCGTCGCCCTCGTCCTTGCCCCGGAAGAAGTGGTTGAAGCCCACGTCGTAGAGGGAGGCGGAGGAGGCGAACGTGGCGATGTGCCCGCCGACGCCGATCCCCGGACGCTGGGCGCGCGAGACCATGACGGCCGCGTTCCACCGGGTGGCGTTCAGGACCTTGCGCTCGATCTCCTCGTTGCCGGGGAAGAACGGCTCGTCCTTGGTGGCGATCGTGTTGACGTAGTCCGTGCTGCGCATCTCGGGCACGGCCACGCGCTTCTCGCGGGCCCGCTCGATCAGCCGCAGCATCAGATAGCGGGCGCGCTCACGGCCCCGCTCGTCGACGGCTGCGTCCAGGGAGTCGAGCCACTCCTGCGTCTCCTCCGGATCGAAGTCCGGGACCTGGCTCGGCAGGCCGCCAATGATGATCGGATTGCGATCGGATGCGGAAGCCACGCTGTTCCTTCGCTGTCAGGGGAGTCGTGCCATGGGGTTTCGCCGCCTCCCATCGTCTTACGCTCGGTCCGAATCGTCACCCGTACCACTGGGTAATCAGTGGAGTCCGCGGCGATTCGCGCGCCGTGAGCGTCAGGTCCGGCCGAACAGCCACCCTACGCTCAGGAAGATCGGCGGGTCCGGAAGGACGTTCGTCCCTCAAACAGGTAGGAAAGCCGCCGGGGGGCGCCGATGATGCCGAATGAGCTGGAATGGTGTGGGATGAATCACCAGACGTCCCCACGGGAAGGCTGAAAGTTGCGGCGAGACGGCCGTAATCGTCACCGTTTCGACGGTCTCGGCGGCCGGGTACTTGCGCGATCCGCCGCGCCCGTGTGGACTACGCCCAATGCTGCGCGTACGCGCGCCGCCGAAGACATTCACCGAACATGAGCAGGAGGCACCCCGTGAGCGCGACCGCGGACCACGCGGAGAGCCTGGCCGCCCGGCTGGGTTTCCAGTCCGAACAGGTGGTCCAGGAGATCGGCTACGACGACGACGTCGATCAGGAATTCCGTGACGCCGTCGAGAAGCTCGTCAGCGACCTCGCCGACGAGGACTACGACGACGTCGCCGACGCGGTGCTGTTGTGGTTCCGCGACGAAGACGGCGATCTGACGGACGCCCTGGTCGATGCGACCGAGCTGGTCGAGGACGGCGCACTGATCCTGCTGCTGACGCCCAAGACGGGCCGTGACGGCTACGTCGAGGCCAGCGACATCAGCGAGGCAGCCGAAACGGCCGGCCTCTCCCTTGCCAAGGGCCTGCCCGTCGGCAAGGAGTGGACCTCCACCAAGCTGGTGACGCCGAAGGCCGCCAAGGCCAAGCGCTGAGCCGCGCCCCGCAGCCAAGCGGACACGCACCCCGCCCGCCGGATTCCCGTCCGGTCGGCGGGGTGCGTGCGTTCCGGGCCCCCGCTGTGCCTAGGCTGGACCCACCCGAACAGCCCAACGCAGGGATGCGGGAACGAAGGGATGCGAGAGATGGCGATCGAGGTCGGCAGCAAGGCCCCGGACTTCGAGCTCAAGGACAACCACGGCGCCACCGTGCGGCTCTCCGACTTCCGCGGCGAGAAGGCCGTCGTGCTGCTCTTCTACCCGTTCGCCTTCACCGGTGTCTGCACCGGCGAGCTGTGCGAGCTGCGCGACCGGCTGCCGCGGTTCCAGAACGACGACGTCCAGCTCCTCGCGGTCTCCAACGACTCCGTCCCGACCCTGCGCGTCTTCGGCGAGCAGGAGAACCTCGACTACCCGCTGCTCTCGGACTTCTGGCCGCACGGCGAGACCTCCCGCGCGTACGGCGTCTTCGACGAGCAGAAGGGCTGCGCGGTCCGCGGCACCTTCATCATCGACAAGGACGGCATCGTGCGCTGGACCGTCGTCAACGGCCTGCCCGACGCGCGTGACCTGAACGAGTACATCAAGGCCCTCGACAACCTGTAAGGGCATCCGGGAGGGTTCCGTGCACGGCTTCATCGGGAAAGAGGCCGCGAGGCGGGAACCCGTCACTAGGATCGAAGCGTTGATCCCGGTAGAAACCGCACGACGGGGCGCCGCCCCACACATGAACCCAATGGAGGACCCGTGGGAGTCAGCCTCAGCAAGGGCGGAAACGTCTCGCTGACCAAGGCCGCGCCGAATCTGACGGCGGTCATCGTCGGTCTGGGCTGGGACGCTCGCACCACCACCGGTGTCGACTTCGACCTCGACGCCAGCGCGATCCTGACCAACGACCAGGGCAAGGTCGCCAACGACTCGAACTTCGTGTTCTTCAACAACCTGAAGAGCCCGGACGGCTCGGTCGAGCACACCGGTGACAACACCACCGGTGAGGGCGAGGGCGACGACGAGGCGATCAAGGTGAACCTGGCCGGAGTCCCGGCCGATGTCGCCAAGATCGTCTTCCCGGTCTCGATCTACGAGGCCGAGAGCCGCCAGCAGAGCTTCGGCCAGGTCCGCAACGCCTACATCCGCGTCGTGAACCAGGCCGACAACAGCGAGCTCGCCCGCTACGACCTCTCCGAGGACGCCTCGACCGAGACCGCCATGGTCTTCGGCGAGCTGTACCGCAACGGAGCGGAGTGGAAGTTCCGCGCCATCGGCCAGGGCTACGCCTCCGGCCTGCGCGGCATCGCCCAGGACTTCGGCGTCAACGTCTGAGCCTGCCCGCAGTCACCCGTCCGGCGCCGTGCACTGTGTGTACGGCGCCGGACGTGCTTTGCGGCGGTACGCCCCGGGGGCGCACCGCCGAGCTTCACCGGCGGCCCGCCATGCGGCGCGCGCCGCGATCACCACGTCGTCCGGGGAGGACCACAACATGGGCGTCACACTCGCCAAGGGGGGCAACGTCTCCCTCTCCAAGGCCGCACCGAACCTCACCCGGGTCCTGGTCGGTCTCGGATGGGACGCGCGCTCGACCACGGGGGCCGATTTCGACCTCGACGCCAGCGCGCTGCTGTGCCGCGACGGCCGGGTCCTGGGAGACGCGTACTTCGTCTTCTACAACAACCTGAAGAGCCCCGAGGGCTCCGTCGAACACACGGGGGACAACCTCACCGGCGAGGGTGAGGGCGACGACGAGTCGATCATCATCGACCTGACCAAGGTGCCGGTCGAGGTCGACAAGATCGTCTTCCCCGTCTCGATCCACGAGGCGGAGGCCCGCCGGCAGAGCTTCGGCCAGGTCAGCAACGCCTTCATCCGCGTGGTCAACGACTCGGACGGCCAGGAACTGGCCCGCTACGACCTCACCGAGGACGCCTCCAGCGAGACCGCGATGATCTTCGGCGAGGTCTACCGGTACGGGGGCGAATGGAAGTTCCGGGCGGTGGGGCAGGGGTACGCGTCGGGGCTCCGGGGCATCGCTCTAGACTTCGGGGTCAACGTTTCGTAAAGCCGTACAAGACGATGGGGTGCCAGTGGTTCTCAAAACCTTCGGCTGGTCGTTCGCAGTCACTGCGCTCGGTCTGGTCGCAGCGTGGTTCTACGGGGGAATGACCGGGCTCGGGATCGTCGCGATCCTGACCATCCTTGAGATCTCGCTGTCCTTCGACAACGCGGTGGTCAACGCCGGAATCCTGAAGAAGATGAATGCCTTCTGGCAGAAGATCTTCCTGACGGTCGGCGTGCTCATCGCCGTGTTCGGCATGCGCCTGGTCTTCCCCGTCGTGATCGTCGCGGTCACCGCCAAGATCGGGCCCATCGAGGCCGTCGATCTCGCGCTCAACGACAAGGACATGTACCAGCAGCTGGTCACCGACGCCCACCCGGCGATCGCGGCCTTCGGCGGCATGTTCCTGCTGATGATCTTCCTCGACTTCATCTTCGAGGACCGGGACATCAAGTGGCTCGCCTGGCTGGAACGCCCGCTCGCCAAGCTGGGCAAGGTCGACATGCTGTCGGCGTGCATCGCGCTGATCGTCCTGCTGATCACGTCCATGACCTTCGCCGCCCACGCCCACCAGCACGGCGGGGCTCACGTGGACAAGGCGCAGACCGTCCTGGTCGCCGGCGTCGCCGGCCTGATCACCTACATGATCGTCGGCGGCCTCTCCGGCTACTTCGAGAACCGACTCGAAGAAGAGGAGGAGGCCGAGCACGAGGCCGAGGAAGCCGCCAAGAAGAGCGGCAAGCCCGTCTCGGCCGTCGCCATGGCCGGCAAGGCCGCCTTCTTCATGTTCCTCTACCTCGAAGTCCTCGACGCCTCGTTCTCCTTCGACGGGGTCATCGGCGCCTTCGCCATCACCAACGACATCGTGCTGATGGCCCTCGGCCTCGGTGTCGGCGCCATGTACGTCCGGTCGCTCACGGTCTACCTGGTCCGCCAGGGCACCCTCGACGACTACGTCTACCTGGAGCACGGCGCGCACTACGCCATCGGCGCGCTCGCCGTCATCCTGCTCGTCACCATCCAGTACGAGATCAACGAGGTCATCACCGGCCTCGTCGGCGTGGTGCTCATCGGCTGGTCCTTCTGGTCCTCGGTGCGGCGCAACAAGCGGTTGGAACTGGAGGGTTCCACCGCCGAGGCATGATCACGGCGGTAATGCGGAACGCTCCATCTGCGGGGCGGCCGGGCTGGTCTGCGGACTGCCGGGCCGCCCCGTCCGCGTAGGCCGCCCCGCCTACACAGAATGAGGGGGGACAGGGGAATGGGACTCTTCGAAGGCTTCTTCGACGGGATCAGGGGCAGCCGCGCCCTGCAGTTCGACTCGGGCAGCGCCTCGGCGGCGATCGAGCTGACCAAGCGGCATCCGACGGTGTCGCTCAGCAAACAGGGGGCCGTCCACGGGAACCTGCGCGTCAACCTGTCCTGGCGGATGCGCAGCTCGGACATAGGCGGCCGGGCCGGCGGTGAGGGCGGCCGGCTCCTGCGCCACCCGTTCAAGCTGTTCAAGCCCGACATGGTGCAGGCGCACACCCAGGGCATGGTCAACGTCGACCTCGACCTGGGCTGCCTCTACGAGCTGGCCGACGGGACGCGGGGCGTCGTCCAGCCGCTGGGCAACCTGCACGGCGACATCAACAGCCCGCCGTACGTGAAGCTCAGCGGCGACGACCGGTTCGGGGCGCCGTCGGGGGAGACCGTCTTCGTCAACCTCGACCACGCCGACGAGATCAAGCGGCTGCTGGTGTTCGTGTACATCTACGACCAGACCCCGGCCTTCGACCGGACGCACGCCATGATCACCCTCTATCCGATCACCGGGCCGCGGATCGAGATCCCGCTGGAGGAGCGGCAGCCGCAGGCCCGCTCCTGCGCGGTGCTCTCCATGGAGCACGTCAGGGGCGAGCTGATCGTGCGGCGCGAGGTGAAGTTCGTCTACGGGTTCCAGGCCGAGCTGGACCGGCTGTACGGGTGGGGCCTGCAGTGGGGGCGGGGCTACAAGAGCACCAAGGCCTGACCGGGGGCCGCGCACCGCGCGCCCCCGGCCGGACACGGCACGTCAGCGGCGCATGAACTGCGGGCCCTGGACCGGCAGCCGGAACGCCGGGTCGCCGCCCGGTACCGGCACCGGGGCCGGGGAGACCGGCTGCGGGTACCCGTACGCGGGCTGGGCGGCCGGCGGGGCCTGCGTCAGCGGCGCCGGCGCCGCCTGCTGCGGGACCGGCGGGGCCGACGAGACCGGCGGGCGCATCAGGGCCGTCTGCTCGTCGGTCGCCCCGGCGGCGGAAGCGCCTCCCGCCGCGTCCTCGGCGGCGTTCTCGTCCACGGAGATCCCGTGGTCGGTCGCCAGGCCGACGAGCCCGTTCGAGTAGCCCTCGCCCAGGGCGCGGAACTTCCACCCGTCGCCGCGCCGGTACAGCTCCCCGCAGATCAGCGCCGTCTCGGCGCCGGTCTCGGGCCGCACGTCGAAGAAGGCCAGCGGCTCGGAGCCGCCGGTCGCCGTGGCGTCGTACAGCAGAATCCGCAGGTCCCTGACCTGCTGGAACGGCACGTCCTCGGCGGAGGCGACCACCAGGATCCGGTCCACCACCGGGGGCACCGCCCGCAGGTCGGCCTGGACGGCGTCGGTGATCCCTTCGCCGAGCTGCTTCTTGCCGAGCCGCCAGACGGCCCCCGAGGGGTGGCGGGGCTGGTTGTAGAAAACGAAGTCCTCGTCCGAGCGCACGCGCCCGTCCGGGCCCACGAGCAGCGCCGAGGCGTCGACGTCCGGCACCTCGGGGCCGCCGGTCCAGCGCAGCACCGCCCGGACCGCCACGGCGGTCACCGGGATGTTCGAGCCCTTCTGCATCGCGTGCGTCATGCCCGTCATCCTGCCCTCCCGGGGCGGCGCGGAACAACGCGGCCCCCCGCAGGGCCTTGTCCCGGATGAAAGACCTGGGCATGGTGCAAGAGGGTTACCTGAACTTCATGTGCTTGAGGAACTCTTGACTCACGTTCGTACGTACTATTACCGGCCACGCCACTGGGGCGCCGAGGCAGTACGAGGGAAGCGCATGCGTCACTTCGGGCACATATCACCCACCGTCCGCAAGGACCTCTTCCACAAGGAGCCGGCCGAGTTCACCGCCGACTCCCCCGCCCGCATTCTCGCCGCCGCCCTCGGAGCCACCCTCTACAGCCCCGCCACCCGCCCCAACCTGGCCGGGGACGTCCACAAGCAGGCTGCCCGCGGGGTCGTCTCCATGGTCCTGTGCCTGGAGGATTCGATCAGCGACGCCGAGGTCGCCGACGCCGAGGAGAACCTCGTCCGGCAGTTCGCCGCCCTCGACGCCGACGGCGGGGAGCTCCCGCTCCTCTTCATCCGGGTCCGCACCCCCGAGCAGATACCCGATCTCGTGCACCGCCTCGGCGGCTCCGCGCGCAGATTGGCCGGATTCGTACTCCCCAAGTTCACCGAGAGTCGCGGAACCGCCTTCCTCGACGCCGTCGCCCAGGCCGAGGCGGCCGGCGGAGGGCAGCCGCTGTATGCCATGCCCGTCCTGGAGACCCCCGACCTCCTCCACCTCGAAACCCGCGTAGAAGCCCTCGCCGGCATCTCCCGCACCGTGAACCGCCACCGCGACCGGGTCCTCGCCCTGCGCCTGGGCGTCACCGACTTCTGCTCGGTCTACGGACTGCGCCGCACCCCCGACATGACCGCCTACGACGTGCAGATCGTCGCCGGGGTCATCGCCGACGTGGTGAACGTGCTCAGCCGCGCCGACGGCACCGGCTTCACCGTCACCGGACCCGTCTGGGAGTACTTCCGCCACCAGCAGCGCCTCTTCAAGCCCCAGCTGCGCCGCAGCCCCTTCCTCCAGGAAGGCGCCGAGGAACTGCGCACCGCCCTCATCGAGCACGACCTGGACGGCCTCCTGCGCGAGGTCGAACTCGACCGGGCCAACGGACTCCTCGGCAAGACCTGCATCCACCCCGCCCACGTCACGCCCGTCCACGCGCTGTCGGTGGTCTCCCACGAGGAGTTCAGCGACGCCGAGGACATCCTGCGCCCCGAGCGCGGCGGCGGCGGAGTCATGCGCTCCGCCTACACGAACAAGATGAACGAAGTGAAGCCCCACCGGGCCTGGGCGGAGCGCACCATGCTGCGCGCCGAGGTCTTCGGCGTGGCGAAGGAGGAGGTCGGCTTCGTCGACCTGCTGACGGCCGGGCTCCAGCTGTGAGCTCGCCCTTGATCACGGAGAAAGGCAAGACGATCGACGCGGTGTGGTCGGGAACGTGGGTGGCCGAGCGGCTGGGCGTACGCCTGGAGGAGGCCGGCGGCCCCGGATCGCCGCGGCTGGACGAACTGCTCGGGCTCGCCCTGCGGCGCAATCCGAAGCGGGCCCACCTGCTGGTCTCGCAGGTGCTGGGCAAGCACGTCCCGCAGTCCCCGCAGGCCGTCTACGCGGCCGGCCACGGGCTCGGAGAGCGGGTGCGGGCCCTGCTGGGCGAGGAGACCGCCGCCACCGCGGTGGTCCTCGGGTACGCGGAGACGGCGACCGGCCTCGGGCACTGCGTGGCCGACGGGCTCGGCGCCGCCCCCTACCTGCACTCCACCCGCCGCCCCGTGCCCGGTGTCGAGCCGGCCGGAGGGTTCGAGGAGGCCCACTCGCACGCCACCTCGCACCTGCTGCTGCCCGAGGACCCGAAGCTGCTGGCCGGGAGCGGGCCGCTGGTCCTCGTCGACGACGAGTTCTCCACCGGCAACACGGTCCTGAACACCATCCGCGACCTGCACGCCCGCCACCCCCGCGCCCACTACGTGGTCGTCGCCCTCGTCGACATGCGCTCCCCGGCCGACCGCGAACGGCTCACCGCCTTCGCCGCCGAGATCGGCGCGCGCGTCGACCTGATCGCGCTCGCCTCCGGGACGGTGCATCTCCCCGAGGGGGTCCTGGCCAAGGGGCAGGCACTGGTCGAGGAGTACGAGCGCCAGGGCGCGGGCGGCCCGGCTCCGGCTCCCACCGCGGCTCCCGCCCCCGTGGCGCGGGTCGAGCTGGACTGGCCCGCCGGGGTCCCGGACGGCGGCCGCCACGGGTTCACCCCCGAGCACCGCGCCCGGCTCGAAGCCGCCCTGCCCGCCCTGGCCCGCCGGCTCGCCGACGCGATCGGAGCCGGGGCCGGGCGGGTCCTCGTACTCGGCAACGAAGAGCTGATGTACGCCCCGCTGCGCCTCGCGCGGGCCCTGGAGGAGTCCGGGGCCGCGGCCGAGGTGCGGTTCTCCACCACCACCCGCTCCCCGGTGCTCGCCGTCGACGACCCCGGCTACGCCATCCGCTCCCGGCTCGTCTTCCCCGCCCACGACGCGCCCGCCGACGGGCCCGGCGACCGGTACGCGTACAACGTCGCGGGCGCCGGCTTCGACACCGTCGTCGCCGTCGTCGACAGCCACGGGGACACCGCCGCGCTGCACGCCCCCGACGGGCTCCTCGCGCGCCTGGCCCCGCATGCGGGCCGGGTCCTGCTCGCGCCGGTCCCCTCGTACACGCCCCACGCGTCCTCCGACCGGCAGGAGCCGATCATGCCCGAGCCGTCGCTCCTGCCGGAGCCGCTGCGCGGACCGGCCTTCTCCTCGTACGCCCCGCAGGACTGCGGCTGGCTCCTCCAGGACCTCTCCGACGTGGCGCTGGAGGCCCCGACCGAGGAACGCGAGGAGGCCATTCAGGCGGGCGGCGCGCACTACGCCGAGTCGCTGCCCGTCGAATACCAGCCGTCCCCGCAGTACCAGGAGCTCTACCGCAGCGCGCTGACCGCCTCCGCGGCCCGGATGGCCCGGGCCGTCGGCACCGTCACCGAGACCGTCCTCGCCGAGCGGTCCCCCTCCCCGGTCCTCGTCTCGCTGGCCCGCGCCGGCACCCCCGTAGGCGTCCTGATGCGCCGCTGGGCCCAGGCCCGCCACGGCCTGGACCTGCCGCACTACGCCGTCTCCATCGTGCGCGGCCGCGGCATCGACCCCAACGCGCTGCGCTGGCTGGCCGCCCACCACGACCCGGCCGACATCGTCTTCGTGGACGGCTGGACGGGCAAGGGGGCCATCACGCGGGAGCTGGCGGAGGCCCTTCGCGAGTTCCCGGGATTCGACCCGGAGATCGTCGTCCTCGCCGACCCCGGCTCCTGCGTGTCCACGTACGGCACCCGCGAGGACTTCCTGATCCCCTCGGCCTGCCTCAATTCCACCGTTTCCGGACTGATCTCGCGTACGGTCCTCAGGTCCGACCTGGTCGGACCCGCCGACTTCCACGGCGCGAAGTTCTACCGCGAGCTCGCCGGAGCCGATGTCTCCACCGGCTTCATCGACACCGTCGCCGCCCGCTTCGAGGAGGTGGCCGAGGCCGTCGACGCCGAGGTCAAGGAGCTCCTCGCCGCCGACCGCACACCCACGTGGGAGGGCTGGGCGGCCGTCGAGCGGATCAGCGAGGAGTACGGCATCCACGACGTGAACCTGGTCAAGCCCGGCGTCGGCGAGACGACGCGGGTGCTGCTGCGCCGCGTGCCGTGGAAGATCCTCGCGCACCGCGGCGCCGGTGCCGACCTGGACCACGTACGGCTGCTCGCCGAGCAGCGGGGCGTGCCGGTCGAAGAGGTCGACGACCTGCCCTACACCTGCGTAGGACTCATCCACCCCCGCTTCACGCGCGGCGCGACCGGCGCCGACGGAAAGGCCGTGACCTCCAAGTGACTGTCCTGGTAGCCAGTGATCTCGACCGCACGCTCATCTACTCGACGGCCGCCCTCGGCCTGACCATGCCCGACCCGGTGGCCCCTCGGCTGCTGTGCGTCGAGGTGCACGAGAGCAAGCCGCTGTCGTACATGACGGAGACGGCGGCGGCACTGCTGACCGAGCTGGCGGCCGATCCCGCGGTGGTCTTCGTCCCCACGACGACCCGTACGCGCAAGCAGTACCAGCGCATCCGCTTCCCCGGGCGGCCGGCCCCGTACGCGATCTGCGCCAACGGCGGGCAGCTGCTGGTGGACGGGGTCCCCGACCGGGACTGGCGGCGCCAGGTGGCGACGCGGCTGGCGCAGGAGTGCGCTCCGCTGGAGGAGGTGCACGCGCACCTGCTGTCCACGGCGGACGAGGCATGGCTGCGCAAGGCGCGCATCGCGGAGGACCTGTTCACGTACCTGGTCGTCGAGCGCGCCCTGGTCCCGGACGAGTGGGTCAAGGCGCTGACGGAGTGGGCGCAGGCGCGGGGCTGGACCGTTTCCCTCCAGGGCCGCAAGATCTACGCCGTGCCGGGGCCGCTGACCAAGAGCGCGGCGATGCGGGAGGTGGCCCGCCGCACGGGCGCGACCACGACCCTGGCCGCGGGCGACTCGCTGCTCGACGCGGACCTGCTGCTGGCGGCGGACGCGGCCTGGCGCCCGGGGCACGGAGAGCTGGCCGACGCGGCCTGGACGGCGCCGCACGTCACGGCCCTGGCCGCGGCGGGGGTGCTGGCGGGCGAGGAGATCGTGCGGGCCTTCGCGGCGGCGGTGGCCCGGGAGTCCGGCCGGTAGTCCGGGGCCGGTAGTCCGGGGCCGGTCGTCCCGGCCGGTAGTCCGGCCCGGCGGGCCAAGTGGCGGGCGCAGTCGGCACACTGGGCGCATGACCAAGGGCAACAGCACAAAGATCACCGACGAGCTGTACCGCTACGTGCTCGACCACAACCCCCCGCTGGACGAGGTCCAGCGGGGGCTGGTGGCGACGACGTACGAGAAGTTCCCCGACGTCGCCGGAATGCAGTCGGCGGAGGAGCAGGGGCCGCTGCTGGCCTTCCTGGTCCGGCTGACCGGCGCCCGCCACATCGTCGAGGTCGGCACCTTCACCGGGTTCTCGACCCTGTCGATGGCGCAGGCGCTGCCGGCGGACGGCCGGCTCGTCGCCTGCGACGTCTCGGAGGAGTGGACGGCGTACGGGCGCGAGGCATGGGAGGCGGCGGGCGTCGCCGACCGCATCGACCTGCGGATCGCCCCGGCGCTGGACACGTTGCGCGCCATGCCGAGGGAGCCCCACGTCGACATGGCCTACGTGGACGCCGACAAGGAAAGCCAGATCGCCTACTGGGAGGAACTCGTTCCGCGGCTGCGCCCGGGCGGGCTGATCGTCACGGACAACACCCTGTTCCACGGCTCCGTCCTCGACGAGGCGGCGACGGGCTCGGCCGCGGGAGTCCGCGCGTACAACGAGCACGTCGCGGCGGACACCCGCATGGAGTCGGTCCTGCTGGCCATCTCGGACGGCCTGACCCTGTCGCGCAAGCGCGCGGACGCCCCCTAGGGCCTAGCAGCAGCCGCCACCACCGCAGCAGCCCCCGCCGGACGGGGCGGGGGCGCTGCCGGTCCCGCCCACGGCGACGGCGGACAGCAGCTTCACGGTGTCGGCGTGGCCGGCCGGGCAGTCGGCGGGAGCGGAGGACTCGGCCATGGGCCGGCTGACCTCGAAGGTGTCTTCGCAGGTCCGGCAGCGGAATTCGTAACGAGGCATGGCCCCAGGCTACCCACAGGGGGGAACACGGGCGGCCTATACGCCGTGGCTGAGCCGGGTGGCTGCCTGCGCGGCCCGGGCCCGGTCCTCGCGGGCGGCCTGCTCGGGGTTGCGGGCCCGCCAGTACGGATTGTCGTGCGGCAGGGCGCTGCCCACCCGCCCGTACATCCCGAACCACATGAGCATCACGCCGACGACGAAGCTGAACAGCACGTTCTGGATCTTGAAGGCCAGGAAGTTCAGGCCCGTGTCCAGCAGGGCCAGGTTCACGAACCCGCTGACGATGAAGGCGATGCCCAGCACGATGTTGAGGGTGGAGGCGAAGTTCCCGCCGATCACCATCCCGGCGAAGAGCAGCAGCCCGATACAGATCGACAGGACGCTCAGCGCGCCATTGGTGTTCAGCGCGAGCACGGTGGCGCCGCCGGTGTCGAAGAACCCGATCCGGTCGATCAGCCCCAGGATCCCGAAGACGACGAGCAGCAGCCCCATCAGGCCCGCGCCCACCCGGTACACCTGGCTGAGCTTGTGGTCGGTGGGCAGGTGCTCGTCGAGCCGGGTGTTGACGGGGCGCGCGATGCGGCGCACCAGGTACGGCACGTGCGGCGCGGGCAGCTCGATCGGCCCGTGGGACACGTAAGGCGCGTAGTGATCGTGTGCCTCGTGGCACCCGTAGGCCGCGTGCGGCCCGCTGACGGGGGGTGCGGTCGTACGGGGTGCGGTCGTGCGGGGTGCGCCGGGCGCACGCGAGGTGTTCGAAACATGGGCAGCCATCACGCCCTCCTCTTCCAACCCCTCCAGCATCCGCCCTCGGGCCCCGCCGCGACAAGCGCGGGCCCCGGCCGCCGCGCCCCGGGCCCTCCCGCCCTCGCGCGCCGAGGGCGGCGCGGGCTCAGCCGCTCCCTCGTCCGCCGCGGATGTCGGAGACGACCCGGGCCACGTCCCGCCGCACCTGCTCCATCTCCTGGAGGAACTGCCAGTAGTCGGGATGCCGCTCCTCCAGTCCGGCGAGCGCCCGCTCCATCCGGGCCACGGACTCGTCCAGCGGCCGCGCGTGTCGCGGATCGGGCACGCTGCGGCCCTCCATCGCCAGCCGCTGCGCGTCCCGGATCGCGAACCGGGTCCGCTGCACCTCCGCCTGCGGGTCCCGCGCCACCGCCTCCAGCCGCGACAGCCGCTCCTGCGCCGCCGACACCGCCTCGTCGGTGGCGTCCAGCGCACCGCGGACCGACTCGATCAGCGCCGCGACATCCGCCCAGCGCTGCTCCTCGCGGGCCCGCGCGGCCTCCTTCAACTGCTCCTCGGCGCGCGCCACGTCCCGTACGGCCTGCTCCGGCACGTGCTGGAGGTCCTGCCAGCACGCGGCACTGAACCGCCGGCGCAGCTCGCTCAGGACCGGATCCACCCGGTCCGCCCGATTGCGCAGCGCCTGCGCCCGGGTCCGCAGGCTCACCAGCCGCCGGTCGATCTCCGCGGCCCGCTCGGGGAGCCGCTCCACCTCGGCCCGTATCGACTCCGCGTCCCGCAGGATCCGGTCCGCACGCTGGACGGTCTCCTGCACGCCGTGCTGCGCGGCGCCCTGGTTCAGCAGGGTCAGCTCGGGCCCGAGCGCGGCCAGCCGCGCCGCGAACTCGTCGGCCCGCATCCCCTTGCCGCGTACGTCGTCCAGCGCCGTGCTCGCCGCGAGCAGCGCGGCCCGGGCCCGCTCCCGCGCGGGCGCCACCCGCGCCAACTGCGTCTCGGCCTTGTCCAGCAGCGGCTGCAGCCCCTGCGCGAACCGGTCCAGCTCGCCCTTGACCCGCACGAGCTCGTCGCGCGCCCGCGTCAGCTGCTCCCGCGCCCGCGCGGCGACGGACCCCTCAAGGTCGACGCGATCGAGGTCATGGGCGTCCACGGCCTCGATGTACACGTGGCTGACCTGGTCGATCCGCTGCCCGAGCGCGGCGAACCCCTCCCCGGCCTGCCGGGCCGCGGGCGACCCGTCGGCGGCCGCGATGGTCTCCATGGAGATCCGCAGGTCCCGCTGCGCGGTGTCCAGCTCGTAGAACGCGGCCGCGGCGGCATCCTTCGCCGCCTGCGCATCCGCCCGCCGACTCTCGTCCCGCCCGCCGAACCACCGCCGGGATGCCGTCGTCACAATCCCTCTCCCGTACCGCCTCCGCCATGCCCCGGTCCATTCTCCCCCACGGATACGGGTTTGCGTGGGGGGTGCGCCCGCCATGTAGGCTGTCCACTCATCCACGGGTGCGTAGCTCAGGGGTAGAGCGCTGCTCTTACAAAGCAGATGTCGGCGGTTCGAAACCGTCCGCGCCCACCAACCCGAAGGCCCCCGACCGTTCTGCGGTCGGGGGCCTTCGGCGTTTCCGCCGGGTGTGCCCCGGACCCTTCCATCGCAACTGCCCGTCCCGGGCGGAGGGTTGACGGGGTGTCGAGGGGGCGTGGGATCGTCGGGGGATGGGTGAGTGGGTGGTGGGGGGTGTCGGGCTGCTGGCCGTCGTGGGCGGCGGCGTGGCGTACGTGCTGCTGGACCGGGCGGCCCGGGAGGGGTTCGAGCGGCGGCGGGATGCCGAGCGGGCGCGGCTGCTGACGCGGGTGGCCGAGCCCGGGGCGGGCGCGGGGGAGCCGAAGTACGCCGACGTCGGAGGGCTGTCGGCGGCGCGGCGGGAAGGACACGGGGACGCCGAGTTCACGTCCGTGCTCGTCGAGTACTACGCGTACGGGCTGACGCAGGCGCGCAGCAGCTTCGTCACCAGCCAGCGGTTCGCGGGGGTGGGGGCCGCCATCCTGCTGCTCGGCGTGGCGCTCGCCGTGTGGAAGGCCGAGAGCAGCGGGGAGCTGTACCTCGGGGTGGTCACGAGCTCGGTGGGCCTGGTCATCACGCTCGTCGGGCAGCTGTTCCACCGGCGCGCCGACGTCGCGCTCAGGCACATGGCCGGCCAGACGGCCTCCCTGCGCGAGGACCGGCGGGCGGCCGCGGCGATGCAGCAGGCCGTCGAGCTGCTGGAGGAGGTCGCGGATCCGGTGCTGCGGGCGCGGCTGCAGGCGGGGCTGATCATGAAACTGTCCGGCGCCGAGCTGCCCCGGTAGCGGGATAGTGGGTGTATGTGCCGTTCCATTAAGACCCTGCGCCCGCCCGCCATCCCCGAGAAGGCCACGGAGGAGGAGGTCCGCGCCGCCGCGCTGCAGTACGTACGGAAGGTGTCCGGGTTCCGGGCGCCCGCCGCGCACAACCAGGAGGTCTTCGAGGCCGCCGTGGAGGCGATCGCCGAGGCGACGCGGGACCTGCTGGACGGTTTGCAGGTCAGGGGCGCCGCCGTGACCGAGACCGTCTAGCGTCCGGCGTCCGGCCCCGGCGTCCGGTCCGGTACCGTCCGCGCCGAGCCGCTCCGGGTCAGGTGAGGCGGGAGCGGCGGCGGAGGACCCAGATGCCGGCACCCAGGGCGCCTGCCGCCAGGGTGCCGCCCAGGGCGATCTGGCCGGGGCTCGCGGCGCCCATGCTGCCTCCCAGCCCGCCGCCGGCCGCGCCGGAGGTGACCTGGAGGGAGGCGGTGACGCGCCGGCCGCCGGAGCCGCCGCATTCGAAGGTGACCGTGTGCGTCCCGGAGTTGGCGTTGCTGAAGACGGTGGCGCTGCCGAAGAGGTTGGTGGCTTCGAGGTTGCCCGGGGTCAGCCGTACGTCGCCGAAGGCGCTGGACGAGGCCGTGCCGGTCTTGGTACCGCAGCCCGTGACGTCCAGGCTGACGCGGCCCCCCGGGGCGACGGCCGTGGGGGAGACGCTGCCGGAGGGGGAGGCGCCACCGGCATGGGCGACGGTGGCGGGGGCGGCCGCGGCGAGGAGGAGGGTCGTGGCCGCGACCCTCGTCAGGAGGCGGCGGATCTGCGGCTGGGCGAGCGGCGTGGCGGGCATGGAGAGAACTCCTCGGGCTCCTCGGAACGGCGCGGTCAGGGCACGGACGTGACGCGGATTCGATTGCGCGCCGTGCAATGGACGCTAGGAGCCCGGGCCCGGGGCGGCGATCGGGGCCGGGTGAACGGGTGAGCCGCTGCTCCGCCCGGGGGAACGGGCGGGCGCCCTGGGGGGTGTCGGCAGAGTCCCTTCTGGTCGGTGGGGTCTGGCACGCGCGCTCGCCGCGTTGTCGTCGGTCGACGACGCGAGCGTCGCCTCTCTCCTCCGCCTTGCGATCACACGCACCAGACCCCGCCGACCCCGCCCTCACGGGCGGACGAAGCCACTTCGACGACACCCCCTAGGCCGCCGGGGCAGCCGTGGGGGCGGGGCGGCGGATGACGAAGGCCGCCAGGGCGCCCGCGGCGAAGAGGGCGATCACGGAGACCGCCGTGCCGAGCCAGGTGGCGCCGAGCCACTGGGTGCCGAAGTACCCGAGGGCCACGCTGTACCCGGCCCAGGCCATGCCCGCCAGCACCGACCAGGGCAGGAACTCCATGACCTTGCGGTGGGTCTTGCCGGCGCCGAGGGACACCACCGAGCGCCCGGCCGGAGCGAAGCGGGCGATCACCACCAGGGCGCCGCCGCCACGGGCCAGGGCCGTGCCCAGGCGCTCGTGGGCGCGGGTCAGCCGGCGGGACCGGGCGATGGCACGGTCCAGCCGGGCCCCGCCGCGCCGGGCCAGCCGGAACGCGGCCATGTCACCCAGTACGGACGAGGTCGTGGCGATCACCAGCAGTGCGAGGATGTCCGGCACCTGCGCCGGAACCGCCACGGGCACCGGACCGGCCGCACCGGCGGCCGCCGCGGCCGCTGCGGCGGTGATCACCAGTACCCCGCTCGGCAGCACCGGGAGGAAGACGTCGAGCACGACGGACACCGCCACCACGGCGTAGATCCATGGGCTCGCGGTCAGCGACCCCAGAGTCTCAAACAAGGCGGGACTCCCCAGTCCGGTTGACGTGCTGCGGCATGAAGCGCCGCGACGTCGCGGGGAGCGGCAGGGGCGGCTTGACAGCCATACAGCGTACGCCTGGCGTTGGTGCGCCGTATGCCCGGGGGCTGCCCCGGGTGCACAGTGTGTCAGCTCGCGCCGGCAGCCCCCTCCGTGCCGCCGGCCGGCCCCGACGCCGGTGCCAGCTCCCGGTCCAGCACCGTCACCAGGCGGGCGGTCTTCTCGCCCTTCCGGCCCTTGTGTGCCTGGTCCAGCCGGAGCCGGGCCGAACGCCCCGCCAGTGCCAGCGTCATCAGCTGGTTCCCGAACCACGGGCCGCCCGTACGCCGCCAGCTCAGTGGCGGCCTGCCCGTCCGCCCGTGCCGCGAGAACCCGCGCCCCAGCCACCGGCCCGTCCGCGACCAGCCCAGCCGGAAGCCCCACTTCACCACCGCGTGGATCGAGTTGTGCACCGGCGAGCACGTCAACTGGAACACCCTCGCCGTACTGGGTATTCGAGGCTCGGCCACATACGCGTGATGGACGTCGCCGGACAGCACGCACACCGTCGCGGGCGCCCGCGGCCCCGTCCCCACCTCCTCGATCAGATCGCTCAACGCCGCGAACGAGGCGGGGAACGCCGCCCAGTGCTCCAGATCGCTGCGCCGCCGCAGATCCTCCCCGATCCGCGCCCACCGGGGCCCTCGCTCGCCGCGGCAGAGCGCCGCGTTCCACGTCTCCGCGTCATGGATCAGCGGCGGCATCAGCCACGGCAGCGACGACCCGATCAGGAGGTGGTCGTAACCACCGTGCCCGGCGAGGGCGTTGTCGCGGAGCCACTGCTGCTCCGCGGGGTCGAGCATCGCCCGCCCGTCCTCGGCCAGCACCCGCGCCGCCCGCGTGTCCACCATCAGCAGCCGCGACCGGCCGAAGTCCCGCCGGTAGCTCCAGCGCACCGAGCCGGGATCGGCGTCGGCCGCGGCGGCGAAGGCCCGCAGCGCGTCCGTACCGTCCGGGGTCGCCCGCACGGCCTCGTACAGCGGGTCGGCCGCGAGCTCGGCCGGTGAGAGATTGCCCAGGTGCTGGTACACCCAGTACGACATCAGCCCGCTGAGCACCCGCTCCGGCCACCAGGGCGTCGCCCGCATCTCCGCCAGCCACGCCGCGCTCGTGTTCCAGTCGTCCACGACGTCGTGGTCGTCGAATATCTGAAGGCTGGGGACGGTGGACAGCAGCCAGCGGATCTCCGGGTCGAGCCAGGACTCGTAGTACAGCCGCGTGTATTCCTCGTAGTCCGCGACCTGGGCGCCGGGAGCCTCCCGCAGGTCCCGCCGGGCCGCGAGCCACTGTCTGGTCTCCTGCGACAGCTGGTCCGCGTACACCTGGTCGCCCAGCAGGAGGAGGACGTCCGGCCGCACCTGATCGGGATCCGCGGCCAGCCGCGCCGCGAGCGTGTCGAGGGCGTCCGGACCGTGCGGCCCGTGCCGGCCCGCCGGCGGCGCGGCCTGCCGGCACGACCCGAACGTCAGCCGCAGCTCCGGAGCCGCCCGCCCGGCCGCGGCGACGGCGGGCGTGGTGATCGTGCTCGGGGGGAAGGCCGTGCCCTGCAGCGGCCAGACCCGCACGCCGTCGAGCAGTACCTCGTACGCCGTGGTGCTCCCGGGGGCCAGGCCGGTCACCGGCACCAGCGCGTAGTGGTGCCCGGCGATCTGGAAGGTGCGCACGCTGCCGCCGGCCCCGTCGGCGCACCGCACTTCGGCCGTGCACGGGCGGTCGGCCTCGACCCATATCGTGGCCGAACCGCCCGTGTCCCAGTCGACGTAGCGCAGCAGTGGCCCCAGACGCAATCCGGCCATGCAACTCCCCCTCCTCCGTAGCCCCTTCGATCAAGGTACGACGGGGAAGGGGGATGTGGCCTCCCCCTGGCGGGGGAGAGGCCGGGTGAATGGCCGGGCGGGGGAGGGCGGGGAGGAGGGTGGCCGTCAGCAGCCGTTGAGGATGCCCACCAGGGCCGACTTCTCGCCGGAGTCCATGCTCAGGCCCCAGTACTGCTTCACGTTGACCCACATCCGGGCGTACGTGCAGCGGTAGGCGGTCCGCGACGGCAGCCACTTGCCCGGGTCCTGGTCGCCCTTGGCCTGGTTGACGTTGTCCGTGACCGCGATGAGCTGCGGGCGGGTGAGGTCGTTGGCGAACTGCTGGCGCTTGGCGGTGGTCCAGGAGGCGGCCCCGGAGCGCCAGGCCTCGGCGAGCGGGACGACGTGGTCGATGTCGAGGTCGGCGGCGTTGGTCCAGGTGGCGCCGTCGTACTCGGAATACCAGCTGCCGCTCACTGCGGCGCAGGCGGAGTCGGTGGCGACGCCGACGCCGTCGCGCTTCAGGACGGTCTCGCGGGTGTTGCAGCTGCCGGAGACGGTGCTCCAGTGCGGGAACAGGCTGCGGCTGTATCCGCTGAGGGACCCCTCCGTCGTCGGCGTGACCGTGGCGAGGTAGGAGCGGGCGGCCGCAGCGCTGATGGGGGCGGGCGGGGCTGCCTGGGCGACGGGCGCGTTCACGAGCGAGGTGAGGGCGGCGAGCGTGGCTGCTGACGTGAGCACGCCAACTCGACGCGCGTAGACACCGGATATGAGGGTCTTGAGGGCCATGAGGGGCTCCCTGAATGCGGGGGGATTGTGGCCGGTCGGCCCCGGAGGGGCGCGGCCATGGTGGCGGCGCCAGATTGCGTGGCGGCGGGCGCAAGGTTACAGGCTTGCGACATGAGCACGTCACGTGCGGGGCGGCCAACTGCCCGACATTAAGCGGAGGTTGTACTTCCGGTGGGGGTGGGGGCGGGGGTGGGGTGGTGGGGGTGAGGGTGGTGGGGATGAGGGTGGTGGGATCGGCTGTGGGGCCGGTGGTGGGCCGGTGGTGGGCCGGTGGTGGGGTCGATGGTGGGTCGATGGTGGGCCGATGGTGGGACCAACGGCCTATTTCGAGCCGTCGTGGGCGTCGCGTACTCTGGTGAGTGCAGAAGGGGAGTAGCTCTTCGCCGGACCGTCGACATACTGCTGGGTCACCCCAGCCGGCGCCCGGAGGCAGGCCGTGTTCAGTGGCCGGCCAGCGAGACCTTCGGCCGCAGTGTCCTGTTCTTGTTCATCTGCACCCGTCCATGCCGGGTGCAGGGACGCAGTCAGGGCGCCGCCGAGCCGAAGCGACCCCTGAAACACCCCGGTCTCTCGGTATCGATGGCGCCCTGCCCGACCGATAGAGGTTCCGCCCCGTGTTCAGCAGTACCTTCAGCATCACCGTCACGGCGATCGCCTTCGGAGTCGTCTTCCTCGCGGAGCTCCCCGACAAGACGGCCCTCGCCGGACTCATGCTCGGCACCCGCTACCGCGCCTCGTACGTCTTTGCGGGCGTCGCCGCCGCCTTCGCCGTGCACGTCGCACTCGCCATCGCCGCGGGCAGCGTGCTCACCCTCCTCCCGCACCGGCTCGTCCAGGCCTTCGTCGGCGTCCTCTTCCTCGCGGGCGCGGCCATGCTGCTCCTGAAGAAGAGTGACGGGGACGAGGAGGTCAAGGCGCCCGCCGACCAGTCGTTCTGGAAGGTGTCGGGGGCCGGGTTCATGCTGATCCTGGTCGCCGAGTTCGGTGACCTGACCCAGATCATGACGGCGAACCTCGCCGCGCGGTACGACAACCCCCTCTCCGTCGGCCTGGGCGCCGTCCTCGCGCTGTGGGCGGTCGCGGGCATCGGGATCCTGGGTGGCAAGACCCTGATGAAGTACGTGCCGCTGCGCCTGATCACGAAGGTCGCCGCGTGTGTCATGGCGGCGCTGGCCGCGTTCTCGCTGTACGAGGCGATCGCCGGCTGACGAATCCCGCTTGCGGGTGGTGGCCGCCTTCGCGGGACGGGGGCGGTGGGGGCTTCGGGGTGAGGGAGGGATGGGGGACATCCGACGCGGGGTCGGGTGGGTTGGTGGGGGCTTCGGGGGCGGGATCCCCGTGTTCGGGGTCGGTGGTGTGTCCGGGGGCGTCCCGGCAGTCCACTGTCCTTCCGTGTCGGGTCGGTCCGTCAAGGGCGC
>NZ_JBIASC010000005.1:0-26301 GCF_042890485.1 Streptomyces sp. NPDC002181
ATCCACCGAAGTGGACGGGGTATCAACTTCTGGCGTTGATTTTTGGCACGCTGTTGAGTTCTCAAGGAACGGACGCTTCCTTTGTACTCACCCTCGCGGGCTTTCCTCCGGGCTTTCGTTCTTCGTTCTTGCGTTTCCGACTCTATCAGATCCTTTCGGGCCTGACCCCCGGTCAGCGGGGTTTGTCTTCCGGGCTGTTGGGCCCTTCCGACTCCCAGAACTCTAGTGGATTTCCCGGCCGATTCATAATCGGCCTTCGGAAATTAATTCGGGCATGCCGAATTCGTTCCCGGTGGGAGATCGTGCTGAGTTGGGTGCCGCAACGAGGCGGCGGGATGTGTCGTCGCCAAAACCTTCCGGCTCTGGGACAACTCGAAGAACCTTACGGACCCGCAGGACCCGTGTCAACCCCGCAGCTCAAGTGGCGGTCAGCTCGGCGACTGGAGGTCTTCGACCCGGTCCAGGAGCCGGGCGAGCATGTCGCCCAACACTCCGCGTTCCGCCGTGGAGAGGTCCTGGAGGAGGTCCTCCTCGAAGACCGTGGCCGCCCTCATCGCGTCGAGCCACTTGCTGCGGCCCTCGTCCGTGAGCTCCACGATCACGCGGACCCGGTTGGACTCGTCCCGCTCCCGCGTCACCAGTCCCTCCCCCGTCATCCGGTCGATCCGGTGGGTCATCGCCGCCGGCGTGAGGCCCAGCTGCTTCGCGAGCTCGCTCGGGCCCATCCGGTACGGGGCTCCGGAGATGACGAGGGCCTTGAGGACCTCCCACTCCGCGTTGCTGATGCCCAGGGCGGCGGTCTGGCGTCCGTACGCGACGTTCATGCGGCGGTTCAGCCGGCTCAGTGCCGAGACCACCTTCTCGACCTGCGGATCGAGGTCCTGGAACTCGCGCTGATAGACGGCGATCTGCTCGTCGAGGCTCGGCTCGTGGACGGGCGCGGTGCCGTCGGGGGTGTCACCCATGGTCCGAAGTATCGCACGGGCCCGTTGGCATCTAACTCCTTCGATGTGTAGAGTTAAGGATCGAAGTTTAGGTATGAAGTCTTCGGGCTTCAGTTCTCAAAGGCGGTGAGAAGTGACCAGGGTGATGGGCGCTGCGATGCGGCGGATCCAGGCCGGCAACGCGTTGACCGCGTTCGGCATCGGTTTCACGGTTCCGTTCCTCTACATCTACGTGGCGCAGGTGCGGGGTCTGGGTTCCATGGCGGCCACGAGTGCGTTCGTGGCCTTCGCCGTGAGTGCCCTGGTCGCACTTCCCCTCACCGGTCGGGTCATCGACCGCCGAGGTCCCGTCCCCGTGGTCATCGGTGCGGCCGTCGCCGCCTCGGCCGGTGCCCTGGCGCTCGGGCTGTCCACCGGCATCGTGCCGATCCTGCTGTCCGCCCTGGCGCTCGGCGCCGGGCAGGCCGTCATGCAGCCCGCCCTGGCCACGATGATCGTGTGGTGCTCGACGCCGAGCACCCGTACGCGTGCCTTCGCGCTCCAGTTCTTCATGCAGAACCTGGGTCTGGGCATCGGCGGCCTCATCGGCGGCCAGATCGTCGACGAGAGCCGGCCCGCCAGCTTCACCCTGCTGTTCGGCATCGAGGCCGTGATGTTCCTGGTCCTGGCCGGGGTCATCCTCACCGTGCGCCTGCCGCACGCGCCGAGCATCAAGGACGCCGTGCCGCGGGACGAGTCCCGGTCCGGCGGCGCGTGGAAGCGGCTGCTCGAGCACAAGGCCATGGTCAAGCTGCTGGTGCTGGGCTTCGTGATCTTCTTCGCCTGCTACGGGCAGTTCGAGTCCGGTCTCGCCGCCTTCGGCACCGAGGCCGCCGGGATCTCCCCGTCGACCCTCGGCTTCGCGCTGGCCGCCAACACCGGTGCGATCGTCGTGGCGCAGTTCGTCGTGCTGAAGCTGGTCGAGAAGCGCCGCCGGTCCCGTGTGATCGCGCTGGTCGGCCTGATCTGGACCGTGGCGTGGGTCATCGCCGGGTTCTCGGGGCTGGGGCACGGCAGCGCGATGATGGCCGCCGCCGCGTTCATCACCACGTACGCGCTCTTCGGCATCGGCGAGGCGATGCTGTCGCCGACCCTGGCCCCGCTGGTGGCCGACCTGGCGCCGGAGGGTTCGGTGGGCCAGTACAACTCGGCCTTCGCGCTGGTCAAGCAGATGGCGCTGGCCCTGGGGCCGCTGGGCGTGCCGCTGGGTGCGGGTGTGCCGATGCTCTACATCGGGGTGTTCGTCGTGGTCTCGCTGGGGATCGCGTGGCTGGCGCTGCGGCTGGGCAAGCAGCTGAGCCCGGTGCAGGACAAGCCGTCGCTGCTGGGCAGCCGGGTCGTCGCGCAGGGCGCGAAGGCGGGCTCCGAGGTCGGCCAGCCCGTCGGCGCGTAACCGTACGGGCGCCCTCGGGCGTGCAGCAGGGCGAAGGCCCCGGTCGGCTGACCGGGGCCTTCGTCGTGCCTGCGTACGTACGGGCGTACGTGCCTGCCGGCGTACGCGCCTACGCGCCTACGCGCCTACGGCTGCTTGTCCGGCAGGGCGAACTCGCACCAGACGGCCTTGCCGCCGCCCGGGGTGCGGCGCGAACCCCAGGAGGAGGCGATGGTCGCGACGATCGAGATGCCGCGGCCGGTCTCGTCGGCCGGTTCGGCGCGGCGGCGGCGCGGAAGGTGGTCGTCGCCGTCGGTGACCTCGATGATCAGGCGGCGGTCGGTGCGGCGCAGGCGCAACCGCATGGGCGGGGTGCCGTGCTGGAGCGAGTTCGCGACGAGCTCGCTGGCGGCCAGGACGCCGAGGTCGCACAGTTCGACCGGGAAGCGCCAGGAGGCGAGGACCCCGGAGGCGAAGGCGCGGGCGCGCGGGGCGGCCTCGACTCCCCCGAGGAGTTCCAGGGCGGCGTTGTGGAAGAGCTCGGCGTCGGCTCCGGTGCGGCTCGGCTGCTGGAGGACCATGACGGCGACGTCGTCGTCGTGGTCGGCGTCGACTCCGAGAGCGCGCATCAGGCGGTCGCAGATGACCGCCGGGGTGCCCTGGGCGCCGGATAGGGCGCGTTCCAGGGCGGCCACGCCCTCGTCGATGTCCTCGCCGCGCCGTTCGACGAGGCCGTCGGTATAGAGGACGGCGGTGGATCCGGGGCCCAGGGCGATGGTGCCGGAGGTGTGCAGCCAGCCGCCGGTGCCCAGCGGCGGGCCGGTGGGGTCGGCCGCGCGGCGCACGGTGCCGTCCTCGTCGCGGACGAGGATCGGGAGGTGGCCGGCGGAGGCGTACGCGAGCAGGCCCTCGTTGGGGTCGTGGACGGCGTAGACGCAGGTGGCGATCTGGCTGGCGTCGATCTCGGCGGCGAGGCCGTCGAGGAGCTGGAGCACCTCGTGCGGGGGCAGGTCGAGGCGGGCGTAGGCGCGGACGGCGGTGCGCAGCTGGCCCATGACGGCGGCGGCGCGGACGCCGCGGCCCATGACGTCGCCGATGACGAGGGCGGTGCGGCCCGCGCCGAGGGTGATGACGTCGTACCAGTCGCCGCCGACGGCGGCCTCGGTGCCGCCGGGCTGGTAGGTGGCGGCGATGCGGAGGTCGTCGGGCTGTTCGAGTTCCTGCGGGAGGAGGGACCGCTGGAGGGTGACGGCGGCCTCGCGCTGGCGGCGCTCGCTGGCCCGCAGCCGCTCGACGGCCTCGGCGTGGTCGCTGACGTCGGCGAGGTGGATCAGGACCCCGGTGTGCCGGGGGTCGGTGTCGCCTTCGGTGGCGGCCTTGGGGAACTCGACGGGGGTGCAGGTGACGGTGTACGAGCTGGTGCCGCCGGGTGCGGTGCGGTTCTTGGCGGTACGGGGCTTGCCGCTGCGCTGGACCTGGTCGAGGAGCGGCAGCAGGCCGAGCTCGCCGAGCTCGGGGAGGGCCTCGTGGGCGGGTGCGCCGGCGGGGCGGGGGCCGAAGCCGGCGGTGTAGGCGTCGTTGACGTAGGCGACGCGGTGTTCGGGGCCGTGGACGAGGGCGACGAGGGCGGGGAGCCGGCCGAGGACCTCCCGTACGGAGAGCTCGTCGAGAGAGGGCACGGCGGCGAGGACTCCGCTGCCGGCTTCGCCGCCGCTGCCCGGGCCTCCGGCCGTTCCCGTGCCGGAGACCGTGGGGGCGGCGGGGTCGACGGGTCCGCCGTCCGGCGCCGTGGCCGGGCGGGCGGCGGCGCCGCGGGCTGCCGGGACGGCGCCCTCACCCCGTTTGGCCTGGGCGGCGGCGTGCTCGGACCGGGCGGCG
Source organism: Streptomyces sp. NPDC002181 (assembly GCF_042890485.1). NCBI lineage: Bacteria > Bacillati > Actinomycetota > Actinomycetes > Kitasatosporales > Streptomycetaceae > Streptomyces > Streptomyces sp. NPDC002181. Next base: position 4,234 of record NZ_JBIASC010000005.1, read on the forward strand.
GCGCGGCGCTGCGTTCCGGGAAAACGGGCGCTCCAGCGCGTGAAGTTCACTGCGTTCAAGCCTCGTGGTGTCGCAAGTGGTCGCGGTGCCGTGAATGTCACTGTGTGCAGGCGTGGGCCCACCTATGGTCACACGTCCAGTGTGGCCGACCGCACTGACAACGTCAGCCCTGGCTGTCCTTCGGGGGGTTGGGGGCGGGCGGGGGCGGTGGGAATTTGTGGCCGTGTCCTGCGGCGAGTTCGAATTCTGCCCTGGGGTGTTCGAGGGAGCCGAGGGAGACGATCTCACGTTTGAAGAGGCCCGAGAGGGTCCATTCGGCGAGCACGCGCATTTTGCGGTTGAAGGTGGGGATCCGGCTGAGGTGGTAGGTGCGGTGCATCAGCCAGGCGGGGTAGGCCTTGAGCTTGCGGCCGTAGAGGAGGGCGACGCCCTTGTGGAGGCCGAGGGAGGCCACGGAGCCCACGTACTTGTGCGCGTACTCGGTCAGGAGCTCGCCGCGCAGCGAGGCCACCAGGTTGTCGGCGAGGACCTTGGCCTGGCGGACGGCGTGCTGCGCGTTGGGGGCGCATTCGCGGCCGTCCTCTTTGGCGGTGATGTCGGGGACGGCGGCGGCGTCGCCGGCGGACCAGGCGTGTTCGACTCCGTCGACGGTGAGGAAGGCGGTGCAGGTGAGGCGGCCGCGTTCGGTGCGCGGGAGGTCGGAGGCGGCGAGGATCGGGTGCGGTTTGACGCCTGCGGTCCACACGACGGTACGGGTGGGGAAGCGGGCGCCGTCGCTGAGGACGGCGACGCGGTTCTCGCAGGATTCGAGCCGGGTCTCCAGGCGTACGTCGATGCCCCGGCGGCGCAGTTCGCGGATCGTGTAGACGCCGAGTTCGGGGCCGACCTCGGGGAGGATGTGGTCGCTGGCCTCGACCAGGACCCACTTCATGTCCCCGGGCTTGATGTTGTGGTAGTACCGGGCCGCGTAGCGGGCCATGTCCTCCAGTTCGCCGAGGGCCTCGACGCCCGCGTAGCCGCCGCCGACGAAGACGAAGGTGAGGGCGGCGTCGCGGAGGGCCGGGTCGCGGGTGGAGGAGGCGATGTCCATCTGTTCGATGACGTGGTTGCGCAGGCCGATGGCCTCTTCCACGGTCTTGAATCCGATGGCGTACTCGGCGAGTCCCGGGATGGGCAGGGTGCGGGAGACCGATCCGGGGGCGAGGACGAGTTCGTCGTACTCGATCTCCATGGCGCCGGTTCCCTCGTCCTCGGTGGCGAGGGTGGCGACGGTCGCGGTCCGCTTGGCGTGGTCGATGCGCTGGGCCTCACCGATGACGATGCGGCACTTGTCGAGGATGCGGCGCAGCGGTACGACGACGTGGCGCGGGGAGATGGAGCCGGCAGCCGCCTCGGGGAGGAAGGGCTGGTACGTCATGTAGGGCTCGGCGCTGACCACCGTGACCTCGGCTTCGCCGGCTCTGAGCTTTCGCTGGAGCCGGAGGGCCGTGTACATGCCGACGTAACCGCCGCCGACGACGAGGATGCGCGTACGGGGCGGGGTACCGGGGGCCGCGCCCCGGGAGTTAGCAGCCTTCACCATCCCATGACGCAACGTGGCCGGGAGTTTGTCCACAGCCCTGACACATTGTGTGACCGGAGGGGGTGCCGGTACGGGGCTGCCGGGTGGCTTGAGTGGGGGTGGAGTTCCGCAGGTCAGGGGGTGCGGAGTGGGTGATTCCGGGGGCTTGGATCGGAAAAGTGGGGGTGAATGCTCCGATCGGGCGGTGGTCCGTCCGGGGCTGCCTCTTCTGAATTGACTCTGGCTCAACTATGTTCGTATCTCGTCGAGGAGTAAGACCGGGGCCCACATGACCGTGGCCCACCTCGACACGAAGGCGGGGAGTGTCTCCGGGGGGAGACAAATGATTACCGGGGGATACATATGCATATTTCCGATTTCCATGGTTCTGCGACCGCGCTCTCGACCGAGAGCGGCGGCCGCCTGATGACGGGTGCCACGACGCACGGCGTGGGCCGCTCCACGCCCCTGCGCGTCGACGCCCAGCGCAACCTCGAACACGTGTTGCGCGCGGCCCGCGAGGTCTTCGGCGAGCTGGGCTACGGGGCTCCGATGGAGGACGTGGCGCGACGCGCGCGCGTCGGCGTCGGCACCGTGTACCGGCGCTTCCCGAGCAAGGACGTCCTGGTCCGCCGCATAGCCGAGGAGGAGACCGCCCGGCTGACCGAGCAGGCCACGGCAGCGCTGGGCCAGGAGGAGGAGCCGTGGCAGGCGCTGTCGCGCTTCCTGCGGACCTCCGTGGCCTCGGGCGCCGGGCGGCTGCTGCCGCCGCAGGTGCTGCGGGTCGGGTCGGCGAGCGAGGACGGCGTCGAGGAGGAGGCGGCGGCGCGGGTTCCGCACCAGCGCCAGGCCGGAGTGACGGGCGGTGCTCCCGACCTGCGGGTCGTGGGCGCGCGCACTCCCCTGGAGGACGAGCCCTCCGAGGACGCCGGCGCGGGTGCGCTGCTCGAAGTGGTCGGCCGGCTGGTGGACCGCGCCCGGGAGGCCGGCGAGCTTCGCGGCGACGTCACGGTGGCCGATGTGCTGCTGGTGATAGCCACGGCGGCTCCGGCCCTGCCCGACGCGGCGCAGCAGGCGGCGGCTTCGTCGCGGCTGCTCGACATCCTGCTCGAAGGTCTGCGGTCCCGGACGGTCTGAGGGCCGGAGGGTCTGAGGGCCGAAGGGTCTGGGGGCCGGAAGGTCTGAGGGCCGGAGGGTCTGGGGGCCGGAAGGTCTGAGAGCCGGAGAGTCTGAGGGCCTGAAGGTCTGAGGGCCTGACCGCTTCGTCGTGCGGTAGCCGCCGGGTTCGACGACCCGTTCCTCGAACGGGTCGTCGAACGGCAACTCGCTCGAAAGGGTGAGGGGCGGTACGGGGGTTCACCGGATGCTGCCCGGACGAGTGGATGGCGGGAAGACGGGTCCGGCGCGCGCCCCCCGTGTGACACGCTTGAACGGTGTACCGGTTGAGTGTGGCGTGCGGGGGCTTCCGCGATGGGCGTTGACGGTCGGGAAGAGCCGCTCGGGGGTGCCGGCGGCGAAGTCGAGGCGGAGAGCCCGGCCGCACGCCAGGTCCCGGCACAGCGCGAACCGCGCCGCGGACGGCACGCGGCGGCAGGCTATTCCGGTGCCGATCTGCCCCCGTCCGACGGTGACCTGATCGCCCGGATGCGCGGGGGCGACGACGGTGCCTACGAGGAGCTGTTCCTCCGGCACGCGGATTCCGTACGGCGCTACGCGCGGACCTGCTGCCGCGACGCGCACACGGCCGACGACCTGACCGCCGAGGTGTTCGCGCGGACGCTCCAGGCGGTGCGGGGCGGAGCCGGTCCGGACCAGTCGGTGCGGGCGTACCTGCTGACCACGGTGCGCCGGGTCGCGGCGGCCTGGGCGAAGACCTCGCGGCGGGAGCATCTCGTCGATGACTTCGCGGTGTTCGCCGAGCAGGCGGCCGCGGGGACCGAGGTCGGCGGCGGTATGTCCGGCCTGTCGGGAGACGACACCCTCGAACTGGGCGCGGAAGTCCGGGCGATGCGCGAGGCGGAGCAGTCGCTGGCGATGCAGGCGTTCCGCAGCCTGCCCGAGCGGTGGCAGGCCGTGCTGTGGCACACCACCGTGGAGGACGCCTCGCCGAGCGCGATCGCGCCGTTGTTCGGGCTCAGCGCCAATGCGACGGCGGTACTGGCCGGCCGGGCCCGGGAGGGCCTCAAGCAGGCCTATCTGCAGGCACACGTGAGTTCGGCGCTCAGTGCGGGCGGGGACTGCGCGCGGTACGCGGACCGGCTGGGGGCGTACGCCCGCGGCGGGCTGCGGATGCGGGCGGAGCGCGGGCTGCGCAAGCACTTGGAGGAGTGCGCGAAGTGCCGGCTGGCCGCCGGGGAGCTCAAGGACGTCAACGCGGGCATTCCCGCGCTGCTGCCGGTCGCGGTCATCGGGTGGTTCGCCGCCGGGTACGCGGCGAAGGCGGCCGGTGTGGTGGCCGGAGGGGCCGTCGCCGCAGGCGGCGCGGGGGCTGCCGCCGCGGCATCGGGCGGGTCGACGGCCGGGGCGGGTGCGGGGGCCGGGACTGCCGGTGCAGCTGGTGGTGCCGGGGCTGCCGGTGGTGCCGGTGGTGGTGCCGGGTCCGGGGTCGGGGGCGCGGTGGCTTCCGAGGGGCTCGGGCTGCCGGTCAAGGCCGCCATCGCCGCCGGGATCGCGGTCGCGGCCGCCGCCGGGGTGGTGTTCGCGCTGGCCGGAGACGATCCCGAGCCGGGGCCCGCGGCGCAGCCCGCGCCGAGCGTGGCGGCGCCCGTGGTGCCGCTCGTACCGCCTCCGCGGACGGCGGCGCCGGCTGATGCGGAGCCGCCGGCCGCGCAGGGCTCCGTACCCTCCGAGCCGGGCAGGACTCCCGCGTCGCCGGCGCCCTCCCCCTCGAAGCCCCAGGCACCTGTTCCGGCCCCGCCCGCCTCCCCGGCGCCGAAGCCTTCGGCGAAGCCCTCGCCGGCACCGAGTCCGGTCAGGCCGTCGCCGTCACCGTCACCGTCCGTGCCGAAGCCCCAGGGGTTCCGGCTGGCGGGACTCCGCCACGCGGCGTTCGGCGACCACAGCGGTCCCGAGCTGGAGACCGGGGCGAGCAGCTGGGTGTGGCAGCGGTGGGGGCTGCGCATCGCGGACCGCCGGTTCGCGCAGGGGATCACCGTGAACTCCCGTTCTTCGGTGGAGATCACCCTCAACCGGCAGTGCACGGCGTTCTCGGCGCGAGCCGGAGTGGACGACCTGTCGCTGTTCACCGACGGCACGGTGCGGTTCTCCGTGTACGCCGACGGCCGGCGGCTGTGGCGGTCGGACGCGCTGGGGTACGGGGATCCCGCCGCGGCCGTCGACGTCTCCCTGGCCGGGCACAAGACGCTGCGGCTGGTGGTGGAGCAGGCCGGGCAGGGCAGCCTGCCGACCCTGGCGAGCTGGGCCGACGCCGTGATCAGCTGCCGGTGACCTGGGTGGTCCCGGTGGCTTCCGCGGCTTCCGCCGCATTGCTGACGAGGGCCACGATCTCGGAGGGGGAGAGCTCCGCACCCGCCGCCGCCTCCGCCGTGTAGCGGTCGGCGCCGAGTACGGCACGGGTCTCGTCCGGGAGTCCGGCGACGGCGGCCTCCTCCGGAACCGAGCGCGGGTGGCCCGCGCGCCAGGCGGTGGCCGCCGCCAGCACCCGTACGGCTTCTGCGGTGCGCCCGGCGGCGGCCAGCAGAACGGCCGCGTTGTCGGTGAGCGAGGCCAGGATTCGTTCCGCGCAGTGCGCGGCGACGGCGTCGGCCAGGGCCGGTGCCAGCTTGGCGAGACCGGCCCGCGGGCCCCGGGCGCGGGCGGTGAGGACGGCGTCGATGTTGCCGATTCCGGCGGCGAGCTGCGGGGGCCCCGAGATCCTCGCCGAGGCGGCGCGGGCGAGCTCGCACTCGGTACGGGCCCGCACGAGGTCCCCGCGTATGAGGGCGAGGAGCGCTCCGAGCAGGCCGCCGTAGGCCTGGACGTCGTACACCCCGCCGAAGCGCTCGACTTCGAGGGCGACCTCCGCCAGCAGCTGTTCGGCCTCGTCGTAGTCCCCGGTGCACAGGGCGGCCTCGGCGATCCGGGCGATGGCGAAGGGCACCTCGGTGTGGGCCCCGACCTCGCGGGCGAGGCGCAGGCACTCCGCGTACTCGGCGCGGGCCCAGTCGTACCGGCCCCGGGAGAGCGCGACCTCCCCGGCGGCGCTCGCCACCTGGGCACGGGTCCACCGATCGCCGACCCGGTGGGCGATCTCGTGCAGTTCGGCGAGGTCGCCGTCGACGGACGGGAGGCCGCCGATGAGGTCGATGGCTATGTGGGTGCGGAGCATGAGGGCGACGCCCAGTTCCCAGTCCTCGCCGTGGCGACGGCAGTTGTCGACCGTCTCGTCGAGCCCGTCGCGGACGGCGAGGGGGTCGCCGGTGAGGAAGGTGGTCATCGGCCAGAGCATGCCGGGGAAGCGGGCGGTCTCGCGGCCGCCGGCCCGGAAGACCTGCTGGAGGTGTGCGGCGAGGGCGGCGTTCTGCGGGGTGCGGAACTCCTCGGGCCCGTGGCCCTCGGCGAGGAGGAGGGCGCGCAGCATCTGCGTACGCATGAAGCGCCAGTACTCGGGGGTTCCCTCGGGCGGCTCGGCGGGGTGCGGTCCCAGGGCCCGCTCGGCCCATTCCGCACCCTCGGTGCGGTAGTCGCGCAGCCACCAGAACCAGCCGAGGGCGAGGACGAGGCGCTGGCCGGTCTCGGCGGCGCCGGTGGGGCGGGTGGCGTGGAGGAGGGCGGCGCGGAGGTTGTCGAGTTCGGTCTCGACGCGCCGGATCCAGGGCAGTTGGGCGGCGCCGCGCAGGAAGGGCTCGGCCTCCTCGGCGAGGGCCAGGAAGTGGGCGGCGTGGCGGTCGGCGGCGGCGCCGAGGTCGGCGGGGTGGGCGGCCGCGCGTTCGGCGGCGTACTCGCGGATGGTCTCCAGCAGGCGGTAGCGCATGCCGGTGTCGTCGGCGGGGTCGGGGGCGGCGACGACGAGGGACTTGTCGACGAGGGAGCCGAGGACGTCGGCCACGTCGGCGACGTCGCCGGTGTCGGCCACGCCCAGGGTGTCGTCCGTGCAGACGGCCTCGGCGGCGGCGAGGCCGCAGCCGCCGGCGAAGACGGAGAGGCGGCGCAGGACGGTGCGCTCGGGTTCGTCGAGGAGGTCCCAGGACCAGTCGACGACGGCGCGCAGGGTCTGCTGGCGGGGCAGTACGGTACGGGCGCCGCCGGTCAGGAGCCGGAACCGGTCGTCGAGCCGGTCGGCGATCTGACGCGGAGTGAGCAGGCGCAGCCGGGCCGCGGCCAGCTCGATGGCGAGCGGCAGCCCGTCGAGGCGGGCGCAGATCTCGGCGACGGCCGCCGGGTCGTCGGCGGGGGTGAAGCCGGGGCGGACGGCGGCGGCGCGGTCGGCGAAGAGGCGGTGCGCGGGGTCGGCGGGCAGCGGGTCGAGGGGGCGGACGGTTTCGCCGGGCACGCCGAGGGGTTCGCGGCTGGTGGCCAGGATCCGGACGCCGGGGCAGCGGGCGAGGAGCTCCTCGGCGAGCTCGGCGGCGGCGCCGATGACGTGCTCGCAGTTGTCCAGGACGAGGAGCAGGCGGCGGTTCGCGCAGTGCTCGACGAGTTGGGCGGTGGGGTCGTCGGCGGGGGCCTTCTCGCGGGCGATGAGGGTGCTTTCGCGCAGGCCGAGGGCGCTGAGGACGGCGCCGGGGACGGCGGCGGGCTGGTCGAGGCGGGCGAGTTCGACGAGCCAGCCGGGTTCGGGGTCGTCGGCGGCCGCGTGTTCGGCGAGCCGGGTCTTCCCGGAGCCGCCGGGCCCGGTGAGCGTGACGAGCCGCAGCCGCGCCAGATCGCTGCGCAGCCCCGCGAGCTCGGGCTCCCGCCCGACGAAGGAGGTGAGCCGGGGCCGGAGGTTCCCTTTCGGGTGGACGGGCCCGGCGGGCTCGGCGGGCTCGGCGGGGGGTGCCGGGCGCGAGGGGGGCGACGCGGGCGGGGCTGCCGCCGGTACGGGAACAGGCGGTACGGGAGCCGGCGGGTTCGTCCGGCCTTCGTCGGGCGCCCTCGCCGGGGTGGCGGGATGCGCCGGGCGCTCGGGAAGGGCGGGGAGGGCGGGGTACGCCGCCGGGGGTCCGGGCGTGGGCCGCAGGAGTTCCGCGTGGAGGGCTGCGAGTTCGGGGCCCGGGTCGGTGCCGAGGGCTTCCGCGAGGGTGTGGCGGGTGCGTTCGTACGCGGCGAGGGCGTCGGCCGGGCGGCCCGACGCGCGCAGGGCGCGGAGCTGCTGGGCGCGCAGGGGCTCGTCGTACGGGTGGTCCCGGATCAGCGCCTCGATCTCCGGGAGGAGGGACGCCGGGTCGGCGGACCCGCTGCGGAGCTCGGCCTCGATCCGGGCGCGGAGGGCGGATGCGCGGTGGGCTTCGGGGCCGGCGGCGTGGGCGGTGCGGGCGGGCTCGGGGAGGTCGGCGAAGGCGGGGCCGCGCCAGAGGGCGAGGGCGGTGTGCAGGGTCGCGGCGGCGGTGTCGGGGTCGTCGGCCAGCTGCCGGGCGCCTTGGCGGGCGAGCCGGGTGAAGCGGTGGAGGTCGACGTCGTCGCGGTCGGCGACGGCGAGGCGGTAGCCGCCGGCGGGGTCTGCGGGGACCGCGTCCCGGCCGCCGAGGACCCGTCGGAGCCGGGCCACGAGGGCGTGGAGGGCGGCGGGGGCGTCCTGCGGCGGGGCGTCGCCCCAGACGTCGTCGACGAGGTCGGCGACGGTGGCGGCGGCCGGGCCGCCGGCACGGAACGCGAGGGCGGCGAGGAGCGCGCGCAGGCGGGCGCCGCCGATGGGGAGGGGGGCGCCGGTCTCGTCGCGCGCCTCGGTGACGCCAAGGATGAGATACCGCACCGGGCAATTCTGCCCTGTGGCCGCCGCGGGTGCCGGGGGGTTTTCGCGGGGTGTCGGGCCTGCGGCGCCGGCGGGGCCGGGTGCGCGCCGGCGGGACCCGGGCCGGCGGGACCCCGGGCCGGCGGGACCCCGGCCGGCGGGCTGCCGGTGGGCGCGTGCCGCGCCGCCGCCGGGGCGGCACCCGTCGGGGAGGGCCGGGGCCGGGGCCGGGCCGTCAGGAGAGGGCCGCGCGGGGGGTGGGGACTCCTTCCGGGACCGCTCTGCGGCGGGGGGTGGACGTACCCGTCCAGCACGTGCCCCGGCGGGACAGGAGGCGGCCCAGCCAGAGTTCCATCGAGACGAGTTCCGCCAGGCCGTCCAGCGGCACCGGATGGCCCTCCGCCGCGTCCAGGAGGGCCTGCTGAACCACCCGGCCCTCGATCAGGCCCGCGTCCGCCAGCAGGGGGGAGGCGAAGAGCGCGAGGAGGGACGTGAGCGCCGCGCGCAGGCCCAGGCGCGTCGCCGTTTCGTTCGGGGCGCGGGTCGGGGCGCCCCAGCCCGGGGGGAGTTCGCGTACGCCCGCCGAGGCGAGGACGGTGCGCAGGATCGCCGACCGGGCGCCCGGCTGGACCCGCAGGGATTCCGGGAGGGCGCGGGCCGCCCGTACGACCTGGTTGTCCAGGAACGGGGCGTGCAGGCGCTGGCTGCGGACCTCCACCGCCTGTTCGAAGACGCGGTGGTCCGCCGCGTGCCGGGTCAGCGCGGCGCGGGCACGGGCCTCGCCGGGGCGCAGGGACAAGGGCGGGCGGCCCGCCGCGGTGCCCAGACGGATCGATACTTCCGCCAGTGCCTCCCCCGTCAGCCAGCCCGCCGCCGGGCCGGGCCGGGACCAGGTCAGGGCCGCCAGCGAGGCGTCCACCGGGTTCGGGGCGCCCTGCGCGACGGCCCCTTCGCGCAGCCGGGCCGCCGCCGCTTCCATGCCCGCCCGGTACGGCGTACGGGCGAGGCGGCGGGCCGCCGAGTAGACGGAGAACGGGACCAGCAGGGACAGGGCGGAGTCGCCCGGCGCCGAACGGGCCAGGGCGGCGACCGGGCGCAGCAGGTGGCGTCTGCGGCGGTCCATCAGGAGGTCCGCGAGGCGGGCCGGATGCGCGTCGAGGACCTGGCGGGCTCCGTGCCCGACGAAGTGGTCGGCCGAGCCGGCCGCCAGCCGGCGCCGCTCGCGGGCGGCGGTGACCAGGGAGGGGCCGGGTTCGTCGGTGAGGGGGCCGTCGAGGTCGGCGTACGGGAGGGCCTCCGCGGCGGCGGCCACGACCACGTGGTGGAGCCGGGGGTTCGCGGCGATGGCCCTGGCGCGTTCGAGTTCGGCCTCGCGGCCCTGGGGGGTGGCGAGGTCGTTGAAGGTGACGGCGAGGAGCCGTTCGCCGGACTGCTTCAGCACCGTGCCGGGTGCCCCGGGCAGGCCCGCGGCGAGGAGCGCGAGCGTCGCGGAGGCGCTGCCTCCGGAGAGGTCGGCGCCCACGCCGGGCGCGGGCGCGGGTGCGCCCCGTGCCGCGCGCCGGTCGGCGGGGCCCATTCCCGGTACCGGGCCGGGGTCGTGGGGCGGCGTGTCGGGGGCATGCCGCGGAGCCGTGAGCCGGGCGCGCACGGCATCCACCAATGCTTCGCGCACGCCCTCCACCGCGCGCTCGGGATCGGCCGTGGGCGCCGCCACCGCGAGGGAGGCCACCGGCTCGTACCCGGTGATCTCGCGCGAGCCCTCGCGCAGGATCAGCGCGTGCCCGGGCGGGATGCGCCGCACGCCGACGTACGGTGTGCCGTCGCCCAGTGCCTCCGGGCTGTCGGGGCAGGCCAGCAGGGCCGCGAGGTGGCCGATGTCGAGCTGGGCCTCGATGAGGTCGGCGAGCGGCAGCGCGGCGGTGGCGTAGGCGGTCCCGCCCGCCCAGGGGGTGTAGAACACGGGCCGGGCGCCCGCGAGATCGCCGACGACGGTGATGCGGCGGCCGGTCTGGACGACGGCGGTGTAGCTGCCGGACCAATGGGTGAGGTGGCGCAGGGCTCCGCCGCGGGCGGCGAGGAGCGCGCTGCGCAGTTCGGCGTCGGTGGCGCCGCAGCAGCCGAGGACGGCGAGCCGGGTGAAGGGGTCGGCGGGGTCGGCGGCGAGGGTGCGGATCTCGTCGGGGCGCCAGTCGCCGACGGCCCACAGGGGGTCGGGGTCTCCCCAGAGCAGCTGGGCGCCGACGGGGACGACGGTGCGCTCGGCGGCGGGGTCGTCCGGGTGGGCGGTGTCGGCGTCCGCGAGGCCGCCGGTCACCGGGCCGCCGCTCAGATGGTCGCGTGGGCCGGATCCGCCCTGACCGGACACGCGGCCGGCCGTGCCGAAGCTCGCGGCGATACTGCTCCAGCCGACCAACCAGCGCACCGCCGCCTCCCCAGCCCGTGGGCAATTGACCGGGGCGGGAACGTCGTGGTCAGCGCTGAGGGCGCGGCAGACGGGACCCCGGGTGGCTCGGGGTCCATGCTGCCACGAGACAGGCGTGCGAGAGGGACCTGGGAGGGCGCACATGCAAACGAACACGCCGCGGTCACGCGGTATTTGGCGTTCCGTTCCCACCGCCCCATAGGTCGGTTTCGGCCATTCTTCGGCCACACTGCGGCCGTACTGCGGCCGCGCTGCGGCCGTACTGCGGCCGCGCTGCGGCCGTACTGCGGCCGCGCTGCGGCCGTACTGCGGCCGCGCTGCGGCCGTACTCGGCGCCACCGCACGCCCTCGGGCGTCCGGCCGCACCGGCCCGCGGGCGCGGTCCGGGGGGCGGGATTCGCTCCCCGGACCGTTCCGCCACCCGCGGGGATTGAGGCGGCGGCATCCCCCGGCCCGCCGGATCCACGCAGCGGGCCGACCCACGCAGGGCACATCGAATCGCCGGGCCCGCTGACCGGCCAGAGCGCACGGGCGGGCGCACGGCCACACGCACGGAGCACGGGAGGGGGCGTGCGCCCGCGGCGCGTACCCGGCCCCGACTGTGCGGGCGGACAACAATCCCGCCATAGGGAAGTCGGGGCCTTAACGCTTGGGAGGCGGGGAACTACGCTGGGTTTACGAAATGCCGGGCAACTATGCCCCGGCGGCGTATGCGTTGTGTGCGTTCCGCGTGTGACGAGGGGTGGCGCATGTCCAGGGAGCTCCGCGAGCCCAATGAGAAGCTCGGCGCCGTCCTCGCCCTCGCGGGCATCAGCAACGCCGGGCTGGCCCGGCGGGTCAACGACCTCGGCGCACAACGCGGCCTGACGCTCCGCTACGACAAGACGTCGGTGGCCCGGTGGGTGTCGAAGGGGATGGTTCCCCAGGGCGCGGCCCCGCATCTGATCGCCGCCGCGATCGGCGCGAAGCTGGGGCGTCCGGTACCGCTGCACGAGATCGGGCTGGCGGACGCGGACCCCGCGCCCGAGGTGGGCCTGGCCTTCCCGCGCGACGTGGGCGAGGCCGTGCGCTCGGCCACCGATCTGTACCGGCTGGACCTCGCGGGCCGCAGGGGCGGCGCGGGTGGCGGTGGCGGGATCTGGCAGTCGCTGGCCGGCTCCTTCGCGGTGTCCGCGTACGCGACGCCCGCCTCGCGCTGGCTGATATCTCCGGCGGACGGTTCGGTGGCGCGCGAGCCCGCCGCTCCGTCCCGGGCAGCCGCGGCCCCGTCCCGCGAAACCGTGGCGTCCCGCGAAACCGTGGCGTCGCGCCGGCCGGTGGCGGGCGCGGCCTCGCCCGCGCCGATGCCCTCTTCGTCCTCGTCTTCCGCCGCGTCCGCATCCGCGTCCGCGCCGTCGTCCACGTCATCGGGTCTGCCCGCGCAGTCTTCGGGTGAAACGCCGCACGCCCCGCCCGGGCAGGTGCCCGCGGCGGCGGCCGCGGCCCTGGGGCCGTACGACCCGGCTCCGCAGCGCGTGGGCCACAGCGACGTGACCAAGCTGCGCGAGGCGGCCGAGGACGCCCGCCGCTGGGACTCCAAGTACGGCGGCGGGGACTGGCGTTCCTCGATGGTGCCGGAGTGCCTGCGGGTCGACGCGGCGCCGCTGCTGCTCGGCTCGTACAGCGACGACGTGGGCCGCGCGCTGTTCGGCGCGACCGCCGAACTGACGCGGCTGGCCGGGTGGATGGCCTTCGACACCGGCCAGCAGGAGGCAGCCCAGCGCTACTACATCCAGGCGCTGCGGCTGGCCCGCGCGGCCGCCGACGTACCGCTGGGCGGATACGTGCTGGCCTCCATGTCGCTCCAGGCCACGTACCGGGACTTCCCCGACGAGGGCGTGGACCTCGCGCAGGCGGCCGTGGAGCGCAACCGCGGCCTGGCCACGGCGCGCACCATGAGCTTCTTCCGGCTCGTCGAGGCGCGGGCGCACGCGAAGGCGGGCGATCCGGCGGCGGCCGGGGCGGCGCTGCGGGCGGCGGAGGGCTGGCTGGAGCGGGCGCGCGAGGGCGACCCGGATCCGACCTGGCTCGGTTTCTACTCGTACGACCGCTTCGCGGCGGACGCGGCCGAGTGCTACCGGGACCTCAAGCTGCCGCGTCAGGTCCGGCGCTTCACGGAGCAGGCGCTGTCCCGCCCGACGGAGGAGTACGTGCGCTCGCACGGGCTGCGGCTGGTGGTGAGCGCGGTGGCGGAGCTGGAGTCGGGCAACCTCGACGCGGCGTGCGCGGCCGGCACCCGGGCGGTGGAGGTCGCGGGCCGGATCTCCTCGGCGCGCACCACCGAGTACGTACGGGACCTGCTGCACCGGCTCGAACCGTACGGGGACGAGCCGCGCGTGGCGGAGCTGCGGGAGCGGGCACGGCCGCTGCTGGTGGCGCAGGCGTAGAGCCGCCCGGCGGCACGGGCGGAGGGCCGCCGGGTGCCGCGGGTACGGACCCGCGTGGCCGCATTGTCAGTGGCGGGGTGCAGTATGCAGGGGTGGGAGGTGGCGGCTTGGGCGGCGGCATGGGCGGCGCGGGAAGCGTGAGCGGTGCGGGAGGCGTGCGCGGCGTGGGCAGCAAGGGCGGCGCGGGCGGCATGGGCGGCATGGGCGGCGCGGGCAGGGTCGACTGCGATGTGCTGGTGATCGGCGGTGGCATCGTCGGCCTGTCGACGGCGCACGCCCTGGCCCAGCTCGCTCCGGGGACGCGGGTGGTGGTGCTGGAGAAGGAGTCCGGTCCCGCCCGGCACCAGACGGGTCGCAACAGCGGGGTGATCCACAGCGGCATCTACTACCGGCCCGGATCGCTCAAGGCGCGCTTCGCGGTCCGCGGGGCCGCCGAGATGGTCAAGTTCTGCGCCGAGCACGACATCGCCCACGAGGTGACCGGGAAGCTGATCGTGGCCACCGGGCGGGACGAGCTGCCGCGGCTGCACGCGCTGGTGCAGCGGGGCCGGGAGAACGGCATCCCGGTGCGCGAGCTGGGCCCGGCGCAGATCTCGGAGTACGAGCCGCAGGTCGAGGGCCTGGCCGCGATCCACGTCGGCACGACCGGGATCGTGGACTACGGGCAGGTGGCCCGCCGGCTCGCGGAGTCCTCCGGGGCGGAGATCGTCTACGGCGGGGCGGTGGATCTGATCTCGCGGCGGCCGGGCGGTATCGCCGTGCGGACGACGGCGGGGCTCGTGGTGCGGTCCCGGGTGCTGGTGAACTGCGCAGGCCTGCAGTGCGACCGGGTCGCGCGGCTCGCCGGGGACGACCCGGGCATGCGGATCGTGCCGTTCCGCGGCGAGTACTACGACTTGGCGCGGCCCGATCTGGTCCGCGGGCTGGTCTACCCGGTGCCGGATCCGGCGTTCCCCTTCCTCGGCGTGCACCTGACGCGGGGCATCGGGGGCGGGGTCCACGTCGGGCCGAACGCGGTGCCGGCGCTGGCGCGCGAGGGGTACGGGTGGGGCGTGGTCCGGCCGCAGGACATCGCGGACGAGCTGGCCTGGCCGGGATCCTGGCGGATGGCCCGGCGCCACTGGCGGTACGGGGTGGGCGAGATCCACCGCTCGCTGTCGAAGCAGGCGTTCACGGACGCCGTACGGAGGCTGCTGCCGGCGGTCTCGGCGGCGGATCTGGCTCCGGCGGGGTCCGGGGTCCGGGCGCAGGCCGTGCTGCGGGACGGGACCCTGGTGGACGACTTCCTGATCAAGGAGGGGCCGCGGACGGTGCACGTCCTGAACGCGCCCTCGCCGGCCGCCACCGCTTCGCTGCCGATCGGGCGGGAAATCGCCCGGCGGGCCCTGACGACGCTCCGCACGGCATAGCCGCCGGGGCGGGGCCGGGGCGAGAGACCGGGGCGGGAGACCGGGGCGGGGGCCGGGGGCGACGTCCGGGCGGCGCCTGGGCGGCGCCTGGGCGGGGGGCCGGGGCGGGGTCGTAGAATCGGGGCATTGTGTCTGAGTCCCTCACCCCCCAGCCCAGCGCCCCGGAGACCGTGCCGGAGGCGAATTCCTACGTGCCCCCGAAGTGGCGGACCGAGCCCCGGTTTCCCGACGGGCCCGCCCCCGATCCGGCCGGTTCGCACCACGAGCGGCGGATCCGCAGCTTCCAGCCGCGGCGCAGCCGGGTCACCACCGGGCAGGGCGAAGCCCTGAAGCGGCTCTGGGGGACCTGGGGGCTCGACATCGACGGGCGTTCCGTCATCGACCTCGACGAGATGTTCGGCGGGCTGCCCGTCGTGCTGGAGATCGGTTTCGGGATGGGCGAGGCCACCGCGCAGATGGCCGCCGCCGACCCCTCGACCGGCATCCTCGCCGCCGACGTGCACACCCCCGGCCAGGGGAACCTGCTCGCGCTCGCCGAGCGCGGCGGGATGACCAACGTCCGTGTCGCCAACGGCGACGCCATCATCCTGCTCCGTGAGATGCTGCCGCCCGACTCCCTCGCCGGCCTGCGCGTGTACTTCCCGGACCCGTGGCCGAAGGCCCGTCACCACAAGCGGCGGCTGATCCAGCCCGAGTTCCTCGACCTGGCCGCGACCCGCCTCGCCCCCGGGGCCGTGCTGCACTGCGCGACCGACTGGGAGCCGTACGCCGAGCAGATGCTCGAAGTGCTCACGGCGCACCCGCGGTTCGAGAACACCCAGGCGGACGGCGGCTACGCGCCGCGGCCCGGGTTCCGGCCGCTCACCCGCTTCGAGGGGCAGGGCCTCGACAAGGGGCACGTCGTGCACGATCTCCTCTTCGCGCGCCGGGGCCACGCTTCCCCGAACGAGTAGAGAAACCGCGTACGTCACGCCGCGTGTCAGAGCGGCTCGCTAGAGTCATCGTGTGTTCCGAGCGCTCCCTGCTGTCCGCGGCGTCCGTGCGTGCGTGTTCGCCGTGCTGTCGCTGTCGGGGCTGGCGATCCTCGAACTCGTGCGGGAGCAGACCGGTACCGCGGGGTTCTTCGTCGGCCTCGGGCTGGCCGTGCTGCCGGTGCCGCCCCTCATGGCGGCCTTCCGGTGGCTCGGCCGGGCCGCGCCCCGCCCCTGGGCGCAGTTGCTGTTCTGCTTCGGCTGGGGCGCCTGTACCGCGGCCCTGATCGCGATACTGGCGAACAACTTCGCCACCGAGTGGATAACGGCGGCCACCGCCGACGCCTCGGCCGCCGACCGGCTCGGTTCGGTGGCGATCGCCCCGGTGGTCGAGGAGAGCGCCAAGGCGGCGGCCCTGCTGCTGGTGTTCGCCTTCCGCAGACGCCAGTTCACCGGCCCCGCCGACGGGTTCGTGGTGGCCGGGTTCACCGCCACCGGCTTCGCCTGCACCGAGAACGTCCTCTACCTCGGCAACGCCTTCGGAGAGGACGTGGAGAGCGGCGCCGCCCCGCTGGACTCGGTGACGGCCGCGACCTTCTTCGTGCGGATCGTGGTCTCGCCGTTCGCGCACCCGCTGTTCACGGTGCTCACCGGGCTCGGGTTCGGAGCCGCCGCGCTCGGAGCGGGCCGGGTGCGCCGGATCGGGCTGCCGCTGCTCGGGCTGCTGGCCGCGATGGGTCTGCACGCGCTGTGGAACAGCTCGTCGCGTCTCGGGGAGTACGGGTTCTCCGTGGTCTACGGCTGCGTGATGGTCCCGGTCTTCGCCCTGCTGCTGTGGCTGGCCGTGCGCATAAGGCGGCGCCGGCTGAGGGCCGTTGCGGGGGAGCTGGCGGTGTACGCGGCCGCGGGCTGGCTGCGCCCGGCGGAGGTGCCGGCGCTGGTGTCGATGCCGGCCCGGTCGCTGGCCCGCACGCTGGCCCGGTCAACCGGCGGCCGGGCTGCGGGCCGGGCCGTCGCCCGGTACGAGGCGGACGCGGCGGCACTGGCCCTGCTGCGGCACGGGGCGCGGCACGGGGGCCCGGCGGGGGTGCCGGATTTCGCCTGCCGGGAGCGGGAGTTGCTGCGCCGGCTGTGGCTGCGCAAGGCGACGGCGGGGCCCGCGCTGGCCCGGGCGGCGGTACTGGAGGAGCTTCTTCCGACCCGGCCGGCGCCCCTTGCGCCCCTGGAGCCCCTGGAGCGGGTCTTCGTACCGCTCGTACCGCGGGCTAGACGTTCAGGCCCTTGGACTCCAGCCACGCCAGGGGGTCCATCGTCGAGCCGCCCCTGCGTACTTCCAGGTGGAGATGGGGGCCGGTGACGTTGCCGGTGGCGCCCACGCGGCCGATGGTGTCGCCGGCGCCGACCGAGCCGGACGTCACCGACATCGAGGACAGGTGACAGTACCAGATCTCCGTACCGTCCTCCAGCTCCAGCACGATCCGGTAGCCGTACGCCCCCGACCAGCCGGCCGAGGTGATCTTCCCGGCGGCGACGGCCTTGGCGGGGGTGCCGGTCGGAGCTGCGAAGTCGAGGCCGGTGTGGTGGCCGGAGGACCACATGGAACCGGAGTCGCCGTAGTGCGAGGTGAGGGTGTAGGCGGAGGTGGGGAGGGAGTAGCTGCCGGAGACCTTCGTGAGGCGTTCCTGCTCGGCCTTGGCGTCGGCGGCCTCCTTCGCCTCCTTGGCTTCCTTGGCTTCCTTCGCCACCTTCTCGGCGGCCAGGCGGGCGTCCTCCGCCTCCTTCTCGGCGGCCTCCCGCTTGGCCTTGGCCTCCGCGGCGGCCGCCGCCTGCGCCTCCCGCTCGGCCGCCGCCCGGGCCCCGGCCTCGGCGGCGGTCTCCTGGGACTCGGCCTGCTGGAGGATGCGGCCCACCAGGGTGGCGCCCGCGTCGGCGTGCCGGCTCGTCTGCTGCGCGATGATCCCGGTCTGCTCGGCGGAAGCCCCGGTGTCCGCCACGAGGCCTTCGGCCTGCGCGTGCCGCTGCCCGTCGCCCACGCCGCCGCCCATGCCGAAGTCGGGCAACGAGGGCATGGAAATGGCGACTTGGGGCCGGTCCTGCGCGGTGGCGATACCGCCGGCACCGACGGCCGCGATGACGCCGACGCCGAGCACGGTGGAGCTGCGGGCAAGTCCCCCGCGCTGCTTGGCGACCCGGTGCTTGCCGCGCGGCGGGCGGGCCGAGTCCTCGGTGGGGTTCCACTCACCCCAGGCGCCGGCGGTCGGCGTTTCCTGGAGCTCTATGCCTTCGGGGGCAGGCGAGTTGGAGGCCACCGGGCCACACTCCTCAGGGGGACACGCACGCGCACGGCGCCGTCTCTTGCGACGGCTGGGACAACCGCGCTGCGTTATCGAACGGTAATATACGCAGGGGAGTGATTCCAAGCTGTTGCGATGGATCGGTGGCAGTAATCAGCCACGTACCGCGCAGCCTTGGCCATGACTAAAACCGCACAAGCGGATCAACTCGGGCAAATCTCAAGCAAGATCCACATCTACCCGGCCACCCGCACATCTTGACTGTCCGTCATAAACCTTTCAGCGCACACCACTTCCATCACACACCGTCACGGAGCGACCACGGGGACGGTACGGCGGCGCTCCGGCTCCCCCTCCTCCGGCCGGCCCACCGCGAGCAGCGCCATGTCGTCCGTCGCCCCGCCGCCCGTGTGCCGGCGTACGTCGCTGCTGAGCGCACCGAGCAACTCGTCGGGACCGGGGAAGACGCGGCCGCTCAGCCGGGCCGCCGGATCGTAGAAGACCCCCGCCGCGTCCCGCGCCTCGGTCAGCCCGTCCGTGTACAGGAGCAGGGTGGCACCGGCGGGGAAGGGCCACTCCTCGGCACGGTCCGGCCAGGCCGCTCCCAGCTCCCCCATGCCGAGCGGCAGCGCGGGCTCCGCCGGGGCGAGGACCGCCAGCCGCCCGTCGGCGTGCAGCAGCAGCGGCTCGGGATGGCCCCGGTTCACCAGGCGCAGCACCTGCGCGTCCGCCGGGATCTCGCCGAGCACGCAGGTGGTGAACCCTTCCACCGCGTCCAGGCTGTCGCGCCGGGTGCCCTCGCGGGTCAGTGCCCGTTCCAGTCTCCGGGCCAGGCCCTCCAGGGTGGGTTCCGTCTCCGCCGCCTCCCGGAAGGCGCCGAGGACCACGGCCACGGCCTCCACCGCCCCCAGCCCCTTGCCCCGTACGTCCCCCACCGCCAGCCGCACTCCGTACGGGGTGTCCTGGACGGCGTACAGGTCACCGCCGATGAAGGCGTCGGCCTGCGCGGCCTCGTACCGGGCGCAGACGTGCAGGCCGGCGATGCGCTCGGCGGGCTCGGGCAGGACGGCGCGCTGGACGGCCTCGGCGATCCCGCGCGCCGAGGCGAGCCGCTCGCCGCTGCGCCGGACGACCCGGTTGGTCAGGATCGCGAGCCCGGAGACGGTCATGACGGTGACCAGCTCGGTCAGCGCCTCGACCTTCCAGGTGGTGCCGTTGAGGAGGTGGAGCAGGACCACCGCGAGCGAGGCGAGCACACCGGTGAGGACCGTGACGCGCAGGGAGGACAGCGGGGCGGCGATCAGCGGGGCCGCGGAGAAGAAGGGGGATCCGGTGTAGCTGGGCGGGGTCAGCAGGTCGAAGGCCAGTCCGCCTGCGATCAGCACGGCCGGGAGGGCGCGGACCACCTTGCGGGCCGCACCGTTGCCGGTGCCGCCCGGGTCCTCGTCGCCGCCCTCCTGCCGCCCCAGCCCCAACACGCGCTCTCCTGCCCGGTCGCTCGCGCGGGTGCGGGCCGCCTCCGCTCGCCCCTCCAGGCTGGCGGCGGGGGGAACGTACGGCGACCCGGTCGGGGCGATCGGGTGAGGGGCGAAGGCCGAGGGGTGGGAGGGGAGGGAAGGGAAAGAGAGGAGGGAACGACGAAGGCCCGGCTCCCAAGGGGAACCGGGCCTTCGTACTGAGTAGCGGGGACAGGATTTGAACCTGCGACCTCTGGGTTATGAGCCCAGCGAGCTACCGAGCTGCTCCACCCCGCGTCGGTAAACACAACTCTACGTCATCGCGGGGAGGGCTCGCGCCAATTAACCCTCCCGCCACCTCCAGAATCGACATCACCACAGGTCAGAGGCGTGCGAGAGCCCAGAAAGCCGGCTTGCGCCGGCCCGCGACAGGGCGGAGCGGGGGCAGGAACCCGCCGCCGAAGGCGAGGCGAGCGTCGGGTGGAAATTCCGGGTCCGCCAGGTCGACGGGGCCCGCTCGTGAGCACCCCCGGGGCCCGGGCGGGTCGTGGAACCCGAAGGCGGAAAGGCAGCTTCCGCAAGATCAACTCTTGATGTAGGTTTTCTCCGTTAACGCAGACTTTATGTGCCCTGGAGGGTCATCTTGAAGAAGCTCACGGCGATGGCTGCCATTGGAGTTTCCCTGGCTTCGGTTCTCGCACTCGCACCCAGCGCATCGGCCAGCGGCGACGGCAAGTGCGAGAAGCGGGACACCTGCTTCTACTACAACTCCAACCTCGGCGGCGCCCTGGTCGACATCGACGACTGCTGGGGTTACAACCACGCCAACTTCACGTTCATAGGCCCCGGCGCCGGCGCCGGAATGAACCTGAAGAACAATGCGGCCTCCGCGGCGAACTTCAGCGACTACAACCCGCATTTCGTGTACTACAACTCCAACCAGCAGGGTCCCCGTCAGGAGATCGCGCCGTGGAGCCGCGCCAACCTGAACAGCACCCTGAAGAACAACAACGCTTCCAGCGTTTTCTACGAGAGCGGCAACTGCTGATCCGGATCGGCAGGTGATGGGATTTCCCGCAATGCGGGGAATCCCATCGGTTTGTGTGACGGCCGGCGATACATGAATGGCAGCAGATGATGAGAAGAACCCGCAGCGTGGCCGTGTTCGCAGCGCTCGGCGCCGGCCTCCTCGTGGCGGGCTGCGACGTACAGGACAGCCCCGGGGAGGCGGGCGGCGCACCGGCGACCCCTGCGGCCGGCAGTCCCGGCACGCCAGTCGCGCCTGTCGCGCTGCCGCTCCCGCTCGACAGCTACATGCTCGACGAGTTCGAAGGACACAAGCTGTCCGAGCTGCTGCGCGAGCGCACGACGGCCTGCATGAAGGAGTTCGGTCACGCTTCCTTCTCCCTGCCCCCGATTCCGCAGCCCGCGGTCAGCGTGCACAACGAGCGCCGATACGGAATCACCGACTCAAAGCTGGCGGCGCAGCGCGGATATCGCGTACCCGCCGCGCATCGGGCACCGGAGCCGGAGAAGGATCTCACGCCCGCGGAGTCCTTCACCCTCAATGGCGGAAGTTCTGTTCCCGGTGAACTCGGCAATGGCGGAAAAGACCAGAACGGAATGACCGTGCCGCCCGGCGGCTGCGCCGGCCGCGCAAAGGAAGCCCTGGGCTACAAAACCTCGGACACGCCGGGCAATCCCCAGCCGATCCAGAACCTCGACCAGGAATCCTTCGACAAGTCGCTTGCGGACGGCCGGGTGAAGTCGGCACTTTCCCAATGGTCCGAGTGCATGAAAGAAGCAGATTTCAACTATCCGGCCGAGCCCTTCTCCGCCAGCAATGACCCGAAGTTCGCAGGACCTGCGATCGGGGAGAAGGAAAAGAACGTCGCCGTGGCCGACGTGCGGTGCAAGAACTCCTCGCGTCTGCTCATCGAATGGAAAGCAGTGGAGACTTCCCTGCAAGAAAAGATGATCGCTGAGCACGGCTCGGAAATCGAGCAGTTCAAGACGCAGACCGCCGTCGTCCGGGCGAACATGCAGCGGCTCGCTCCCTGAACCGCCGAGCGGCGGCGGGTACCGCACGGGAGGCCCCGTCCCGCCGTGCGTCGGGCCCCCGGACCACGTGCACCGGCTCCCCGCCACCGGCCCGCAGGACCGCCTGCACGCCGGGAACGGCCCCCGGAGACGTGGGACGCCCTCGGGAAACGACTGAGCGCCCCACCCGGCCGAAGCCGGGCGGGGCGCTCAGTGGCAGGTCAGAGGGTGTTCCCCCTGCCCTTGGAGCGGTAGGCCATGTCGGACTCGAACCGACAACCAACGGATTAAAAGTCCGCTGCTCTGCCAATTGAGCTAATGGCCCTCACGTGCTCACCCCAGAGCATAGCCGCAGACGAACGGTCAGCCGATCGAGTATCGGCTGACCGGGCCCGGCGCGGCTCACAAAACGCACAACAGGGCCCCCACGACGGTGTCGTGGGGGGCCCTGTCAGGCCGTCAGCTCAATGGCCGGTGGCCGGTTCAGCCGTTGCGCTTCCAGCGGGGCTTGTCGTCGCGGCGGCCACCGAAGGAGCCGGTCGAGCCGGAGCCGGAGGGGCGGTTGTCGTCGCGGCGGCCGTACGGGCGGTCGCCGCCGCCGGAGCGGAAGCCACCGG